>CANIRI010000233.1 GCA_947469815.1 Comamonadaceae bacterium
ATTTGCACAGCCCTGCGCCCGAATCTTTGCTGCCCATTGCGGGGGTTCGTATCGGCACCGCGCAGGCGGGTATCCGCAAGGCGGGGCGCCGCGATCTGACCGTTTTTTTGCTGGATCCGGGTGCCAGCGTGGCGGGCGTTTTCACGCAAAACCGGTTTTGTGCGGCACCGGTACAGGTCTGCCGGGAGCATCTGGCCAGTGGCCGGCCTGCACGCGCACTGCTGATCAACACCGGTAATGCCAACGCCGGCACCGGCGCGCAGGGGCTTGCGGATGCGCGTGCCACCTGCGCGGCCTTGGCCAGCGCGCTGGGTGTTGACCCGCATTCCGTTCTGCCGTATTCGACCGGCGTCATCATGGAGCCGCTGCCGGTGGACCGCCTGGTGGCCGGCTTGCCAGCGGTCATTGCCAATGCGCACGCCGAGCCCCAGGCCACGCAGTGGTTCCATGCTGCGCAGGGCATCATGACTACCGACACTGTGCCCAAGGCCTTCAGTGCGACCGTGGCGCTGGGTGACAAAACCGCGCACATCAGCGGCATCAGAAAGGGTGCCGGCATGATCCGCCCCAATATGGCGACCATGCTGGGCTTTATTGCAACCGACGCCAACATCAGCCAGCCCGCCTTGCAGGCGCTGGCGCGTGACGTGGCGGAGGCCTCGTTCAACCGCATTACCGTGGACGGCGATACATCTACCAACGATTCACTCACGCTGATTGCTTCCAATCAGTTGGGCAATGTGGCGATTGACAACTGGGAGGGCGCGCAGGCCCAGGCTTTGCGCGCGGCGATCATCGGCGTGGCGCGTCAACTGGCCCAGGCCATCGTGCGCGACGGTGAGGGCGCGACCAAATTCATCACCGTGCAGGTCGACGGCGGGCGCGACGCCGCCGAATGCCGCCTGGCGGCCTACGCGATTGCGCATTCGCCTTTGGTCAAGACCGCGTTTTTCGCCAGCGACCCCAACCTCGGGCGGATTCTGGCGGCGGTCGGGTATGCCGGTATTGCCGATTTGGACCAGACCCGTATCGCTCTGTATCTGGACGACGTGCACGTGGTCACCGGCGGCGGGCGCAACCCCGCTTACCGCGAAGAGGACGGCCAGCGGGTGATGCGCCAGACCGAGATCACGGTGCGCGTCGATCTGGGGCGTGGTGCTGCGTCCGACACGGTGTGGACTTGCGACCTGAGCCACGAATACGTCACCATCAATGCGGATTACCGCTCCTGATATGGCTGTTGAGAACGACCCGCGCATCGCGCAGTTTTTGCAACGGGCCGAGCGCTTCATGGAGCGCGTGGAAGCCTCTTTGGACCAGGGAATTGCCGAACCCGACTGGGGCGCATCGGTCGCTATGCGTTACCGGCGCAAGCGGTCTGGCCAGGGCGTGCTGGTACCGGTGCAGCATATTGCAGACATCCGCTTTTCCGACCTGAAAGAGGTGGAGATCCAGAAGGAGCGCCTATTGCGCAACACGCTGCAGTTTGTGCAGGGGCGCGGTGCCAACAACGCCTTGCTGACCGGTGCGCGCGGAACTGGTAAATCGTCGCTGATCCGCGCCTGTTTGCACGCGTTTTCAGACCAGGGCCTGCGCCTGATCGAGGTGGACAAATCGGACATGGTTGATCTGCCCGAGATTGTCGATTTGGTGGCCGCACGGCCCGAAAAATTCATCATTTTTTGCGACGACCTCAGCTTTGATGAGGGCGAAACCGGCTACAAAGCACTGAAGTCGGCCCTGGACGGCTCGGTCTCAGCCTCTACGCCCAATGTGCTGATTTATGCCACCAGCAACCGCCGCCATCTGCTGCCCGAGTACATGTCCGAAAACCTTACCTACCAGCATACCGAAGACGGCGAAGTGCACCCAGGTGAAGGCGTCGAAGAAAAAATTTCCTTGTCCGAGCGCTTTGGCCTGTGGTTGAGTTTTTACCCGTTCACGCAGGACGAGTACCTGACCATCGTCAACCAGTGGTTGCAGGTCTTAGGGGTGGATTCCGCCCGCATCGCAGCGGCGCGTGCGCCGGCGTTGATGTGGGCGCTGGAGCGCGCCTCGCGCAGCGGCCGCGTGGCCTGGCAGTTTGCGCGCGATTACGCCGCGCAGGACGCCGCGCAGGACGCTGCGTCGTCGGCCGCTTGAGGGCAGGCCGCCGCCCGTGGCATCCCAACTTCTCAAGGCCGATCCGCAGAGCCCCCGAACCGGCGGCGCAGACCGCGCGGTCGTGCAGGTTGCGGTCGGCGTGCTGGTGCGTGGCGACGGTGCTTTTTTATTGACCTCCCGGCCGGCTGGCAAACCCTATGCGGGTTATTGGGAGTTCCCGGGTGGCAAGCTCGAGGCCGGTGAAGACGTCCGCGCTGCGCTGCAGCGGGAATTACGCGAGGAACTGGGCGTGCAAGTGCGCAGCGCCCATGCGTGGCACGACGAGATGGTCGACTACCCGCACGCGCTGGTGCATTTGCATTTCTGGATCGTCAGTGCCTGGGAGGGCGAGCTGCGCATGCTGGAAGGGCAAACCTTTTCCTGGCAGCAATTGCCCGTGGACTTGGAGCCCATCCTGCCCGGAACCATTCCGGTGTTGGCCTGGTTTGCCCAGGAGCGCGGGTTTCAAGGACCCACCCACGGCCTCAGCAGCCCGGTCAACTAAGGCGTCGGTGGTTTAGGCGTCCAAGGGCCCGTCGGGATCGGTCAGCGGCGCGGGGATGTTGAATTCTTCATTCGCCCAGGCGCCGAGGTCGTGGTTTTTGCAGCGGTCGCTGCAAAAGGGGCGGAATGCGTTGTCCTGGCTGTACACGCTGTCTCCGCCACAGCGGGGGCAACGCACGATGCGGGGCGTGAATTCCTCTGGCATAACCCGTCCCAATCAGGCGCAGAGCGTGATTTCCAGGGTTGCGTCTTGGCCGCTGGCATGCAGGCGGGCGTCTTCACCCAAACGCAAGAGGCGGATGGATAGGACCAGCCGATTGCCGCTGATTTCCGGGATCAATTCGGCTTCGCGTTCCAGCGCCACCCGCACCAGTTGCGAGGTACGACCCTGTTGCAAAGACTGCTGGTACTGACCGCCCACCACGCTGACCTTCTGCGGCGTACCGGACTGTCGCAGCAAATTGAGTAGCAGTCGGATAGATGCAGCCAGCGGTCGCAGGGTATGGATCCAGTTGCGCAAATCCTGTTGACGCCGCTCCGCAGGCAGGTGCTTCCAAGCGAAGTAGGCAGGGAGGTCGAATTCGCAGGTGCCACCCGGAATGGCTGCGCGGCTGCGCACGGCCATCAGCCAGTCTATTTCTGTCAAAGCCTGCCCGGCGCGTCCCGCGATGGCGTTCAGGCCGTCAAAGCACAGTTGCATGCGTTCAATGAGTTGCTCCAGCGCATCGGACTCGATGGCCGGATTACCCCGGTAGCCCATCAGAGTCTGCTTTTGCCGCTCCAAATCCTTCATCACATCGGATTTCAGGTCGGCCCGCGCGCCCACGTCCATGATCTCGAACATGGTTGTCAGCGCAAAGTGGTGTTCGATCACCTCGGTGTCTTCGATCAAGGAAAAAACCCGGTCAAAGAGTTGTTCGAGCCGCAGATAAGTGCGAACCCGTTCGTTAAAGGGATACTCGTAGGTAATCACGCTGCTGTTTTTCGGAGGTGCGGCATCATAGCCGCAAGGTATGCAGGACTTCAGCCGTCCTCTCCCTCAATTGGGTCAGCGAGATACCCTCATTCAGCAGTACCCGATCTGCGCAGGCCAGCCGCTGCGCGCGGCTGGCCTGTGCGTCCATGATGCGCTGGGTCTGCGCTGGATCCATGCCGTTGCGCGCCAGAACCCGCTCGTGTTGGGTGGTTGGGCTGCAGTCGACCACCACAATGGTGTCCAGCATGGGACGCCAGCGCCGCATCTCCACCAGCAGTGGCACATCGAAAACCAAAAAAGCCGGCCCCTCGCTCAGGGCGGCCTGCCGCTGACGGTCTAGTTCCTGCCAGATGAGCGGGTGCACCAGTGATTCCAAGCGAAGACGCGCTGCCGGATCAGAAAAAACCCGTGTGCGCATCGCAGCACGGTCCATACCGCCCAGGGAATCCAGGGCCTCAGACCCGAAAGCCGCTTGGATAGCCGGTATCGCTGCGCCCCCCGGCGCGGTCAGGCTGCGCGAGACGGCGTCGGCGTCAATGACCGCACCTCCGAGCGCGCCCAAAAATCCCACAACCGTGCTTTTGCCGCTGCCAATACCCCCGGTGACGCCGACGCTCGGAGCGCGTGGGTTCACAAGCCGACCAGCTGAAAGGGCTTGCCGGGAGCCATGCCCATGAGGATGAAACCGCCCAAAGCCAGGAAGGGGCCAAAGGGCACGACGCCGCCTTCGCGCAGGGACGACCGCCACTTCATGACCAAGCCGATCACTGCGCCGCTGCAGGACGCCAGCAAAATCAGCGGCA
>CANIRI010000234.1 GCA_947469815.1 Comamonadaceae bacterium
AACAGCGAGTGTGTCAAGCTCCCATGACATTTGCGTGATGCCGTTTTATGGCGACTTGCGGGTGCTTTAGGCCAGCACCACCTCTGCGGCGTCAAAGCTGGCTTCGAAGCTGAACAGCATGGACGAGAAAAACGCTGCTGCCGTGACCAGCAAGATTGGAAAAAGCGCGATATTGACCGCTTCTTCGCTACCCATCACGATTCCGATCAGCGCCACCAGCATGGCCACCGCCATGAAAACGCCGAACCAGACCATGGTGTAAACCGTGAACGCCCCGATGTTGCGCCAGCACGCCACCAGGCTGAAAAACAGGCTTTTCGTCGCACTCAGGTTATGCCATTGCATCAGGGCCGGCGCGTGCCAGAACATCATCGACACCGGCAGGTAGACCGTCATCGCCAGCAAGGCGGCGGTTTGGAATTCGGGGCTTTGCAGGGTGGCTGCGTCCAGGTTTCCGCCGAGCAGGTAGACGCGGGCGAAGGCACCGTCGTCGGCCAGCGCTGAAACGGCCAGCGCCAACATCACGGCACCCGCGTACATCGCCCCCAGCGTCGCCATATTGCGGGCTTGCTGCGGGCCCGCGCGAAAACCACTGAACAAGACCGAGGGCATGGGGAACTTGCCTTGCACGGCCTGGCGGCTGGCCACAAAAAATCCGAGTGTGACGGGCGGCATCAAAGCCAGGCCCAGAATATTTCCGATCCAGGGAATCGCGCTCAGGAGTGAAATCAAGGCCACGAATATCAGAAAAAGGCCGGTAAACGCCAGGGGTTGGCGAAAAAACGTGCGCAAGCCCAGCTTGACCCAGGTTGCTCCCTCGCGGGCCGGGACGATAACGAGTTTCATAGGCGGGCGATTACAGCGCGAGCTGTTCCATGGTGAGCGGGTGGGCGATGCGTTGGCGCAGCGCGGACTCAAAGCGACCGGGGTCATGGGCCTGGAGCATAGAGGCTTGGCGCGGCAGGTGCCAGTCCCACAGCCGGGAAATCCAAAAACGCAAGGCTGCGGCGCGCAGCACATCGGGTAGCAAGCGGCGCTCGTGCACCGTGAGTGGCCGCACAGCGTTGTAGGCGGCCAAAAAGGCCTGGCTGCGCGCCGGGTCGGTGCTGGCGTCCGGCAAATGCACGCACCAATCGTTGACCGCCACGGCCAGGTCGAACAACAGCGTGTCCACGCCAGCAAAGTAAAAGTCATAAAAACCACTCAGGCGTGCGGTTCCGCTGGCGGTGGTTTCAAACATCACGTTGTCGCGGAACAGGTCGGCGTGAATGGGACCGCGCGGCAGCGCCGTCCACGCGGGCTCAGCCGCCAGCGTGTTCTGGTGCGCCAGTTCAGATTGCAGCAGGGCGGATTGCGCGGCAGTGGTGTGCGGCAGGACCTGGGGCACGGTCTCGTTCCACCACGCCAGACCGCGCAAATGGGCTTGTGCCATGTCAAAAGACTGCCCGGCCAGGTGCATGCGTGCCATCGCCTCGCCCACCTGCGCGCAATGCGCCGGTCCCGGTTGCAGTTCGCAGGCACCGCGCAGCCGGTTGACCACCGCTGCCGGTTTGCCGTGCAGCGGTTGCACCAGATTGCCGCTGGCATCTGCGGCCGGTTCGGGGACGATGACGCCGGATTGCGCCAGGTGCTTCATCAGCCGCAGATAAAAAGGCAGCTGCTCAAAATTCAGGCGCTCAAACACCGTCAGCACATATTCGCCGTGGTCGGTGCTGGCGAAGTAGTTGGTGTTTTCGATGCCGCTGGAGCAGCCTTCGAGTGCGGTGAGGCGGCCCAGCTGGAGCGCGGAGAGGAGTTCGGCTGCCCGCGCAAAAGAAACTTCTGTGTAAACCGCCATGGGATGTGCTTGAGGAAACGGGGAGAGGGGTGTTGGGGCGTCAGCGCGGAATTGTAGGTGGCGGGGCACAGGCACAATCTGCGCATGCTTGACGCCGTTCCATCTCCCGCAACGCTGCTGCTGATCGACGGATCCAGCTACCTCTACCGCGCTTTCCACGCCATGCCCGACCTGCGCGCTGACCCGGCAGACCCCAGCAGCCCGCCGACCGGCGCAATCCGCGGCTTCGTCAACATGATGCAGGCCCTGAAAAAAGAAGTTCCCGCTGCCTACGTGGCCTGCGTGTTCGACGCCAAAGGCCCGACCTTTCGCGATGCGATCTACCCGCAGTACAAAGCCAACCGCTCGCCCATGCCGGACGATTTGCGCGCGCAGATTCAGCCTATCCACGAACTCGCCCGCTTGCTCGGTATGAAAGTGCTGGACGTGCCGGGTGTGGAGGCCGATGACGTCATTGGCACCCTGGCCCACCGCGCCGCCGCCCAGGGCTGGGACGTGGTGGTCAGCAGCGGCGACAAAGATCTCGCGCAACTGGTCACCGAGCGCATCGTCATCATCGACACCATGAACGGCAAACGCCGTGATCTCGCCGGGGTCGAAGCCGAATTCGGCATTCCTCCCAGCCTGATGCTGGACTACCAGAACCTGGTCGGCGACACCGTGGACAACGTACCCGGCGTGTCCAAAGTCGGCCCCAAAACAGCGGTGAAATGGCTGCTGGAATACGGCAGCCTGCAAGCGCTTATGGAGAACGCGGCCCAAATCAAAGGCGTGGTCGGAGACAACCTGCGCGCCGCGCTGGACTGGTTGCCCACTGCGCGCAGCCTGCTGACCATCAAGATAGATTGCGATCTGTCGGACTATCTGCCGCAACTGCCAGCACTTGACGATCTGGCCCGGCTGGCGCCGGACCAGGCCGGCTTGCTCGACTTCTACACGCGTTACGGTTTCAAGGGCCTGGCCAAGTCGGCGCAAGAGTCTGCTGCGCCCGCCGCTTCCACGCTAGGGTCTGCGCAGTCCAGCTTGTTTGGAGATGCGCCCGCGCAAGCCGTTCAACAATTGGAATCTGACCCCGATTATTCGTACCAGACGGTGCTGGATTGGGAGACGTTTGAGGCGTGGATGGCGAAGATCGAAGGCGCTGCTTTGGTGGCGGTGGATACCGAGACCACCTCGCTGCATGAGATGCAGGCGCAGATCGTGGGCATCAGCTTGTGCGTCACAGCGGGTGAGGCGGCGTACATCCCGCTGGCCCACAGTTTTGCGGGAGCGCCTGAGCAACAGGGTCTGCAGGACGTGCTGGCGCGCCTGAAGCCCTGGCTGGAGAACCCGGCGCGCGCCAAGCTGGGCCAGCATGTCAAATACGACCGCCATGTATTTGCCAACCACGGCATTGAAGTGCAGGGCTATCTGCACGACACCATGCTGCAAAGCTATGTGCTCGAGGTGCACCAGCCCCACAGCCTGGAGAGCTTGGCCGCGCGGCATCTGGGACGCAAGGGCTTGAGCTTTGAAGACCTGTGCGGCAAGGGTGCTTCGCAAATTTGCTTTGACCAGGTGGACATTCCCCGCGCCGCGCAGTACGCCTGCGAAGACGCCGATATGACCTTGGCGGTACACCACCGCCTGTGGCCGCTGCTCGAGGTCGATGCACGCCTGCGCTATATCTATGACCTGGAAATTGCCAGCAGCGAGGCGCTGTACCGGGTCGAGCGCAATGGCGTGCTGATTGATGCACCCACCTTGGCAGCCCAAAGCCACGCGCTGGGGGCCCGCATCCTGGAGCTGGAAACCGAGGCCCATGCCCTGGCCGGGCAGCCGTTCAACCTGAGTAGCCCCAAGCAAATTGGCGAAATCTTTTTCACCAAGCTGGGACTTCCGGTGGTCAAGAAAACCGCCACCGGCGCGCCCAGTACCGACGAGGAGGTGCTGGAAAAACTGGCTGAAGATTTCCCACTTCCCGCCAAAATTCTGGAGCACCGGGGCCTGGCTAAGCTCAAAGGCACCTACACCGACAAACTGGCGCAACTGGCCAACCCGCGGACCGGCCGGGTGCATACCCATTACGCGCAAGCGGTGGCGGTAACCGGGCGCTTGTCCAGCAACGACCCCAATTTGCAGAACATCCCGATCCGCACACCCGAGGGGCGGCGCGTGCGCGAGGCCTTTGTAGCGCCGCCGGGTAGCCTGATTGCCAGCGCCGACTACAGCCAGATCGAGCTGCGCATCATGGCCCACTTGAGCGGTGACGAAGCCTTGCTGCGCGCGTTCCACGAAGGGCTGGATGTGCACCGCGCCACGGCTGCCGAGGTCTTTGGTCTGGCGGTGGACCAGGTCAGCAGCGAGCAGCGGCGCTACGCCAAGGTGATCAACTTTGGCCTGATTTACGGCATGAGCGCCTATGGCCTGGCGCGCAATCTGGGCATTGACAACACGGCAGCCAAAAACTACATCGAGCGCTACTTTGCCCGCTTTGCCGGGGTCAAGCGCTATATGGACGACACCCGCGCCCAAGCCAAAGCGCGCGGCTACGTGGAAACCGTGTTCGGTAGGCGCCTGTATTTGCCCGA
>CANIRI010000235.1 GCA_947469815.1 Comamonadaceae bacterium
GGCCGCGCGCATCAGCGCCCTGACCCGCGATATCAGCGAACTGTTGCCCGATTTGCTCCCCACTTTGCAAGCGGCCATCCGCCCCGAAGCCGCGCAAGCCGCCGGGCTGCAAGCCTTCCACCCGCCGTGTACTTTGCAACACGGCCAAAAACTCAAAGGCGGGGTCGAGACCCACATGGCTGCGCTCGGGTTTTCAATCCGCGTGGCGAGTTGCGAAGCGCATCTGTGCTGCGGTTCGGCCGGCACCTACAGCGTGCTGCAGCCGGACATTGCTTACCAGTTGCGCGACCGCAAACTCGGCCACTTGGCCGACATGAAGCCGCAAGGCATTTGCAGCGCCAACATCGGCTGCATCACCCATCTGCAAAGCGGCACCGACACGCCGGTGCGGCATTGGGTTGAGGTGCTGGACGGGGCGTTGGGCTAGATCCTGCGCCTACCGCCTTTCTCAGGCCTCTCTAAGTAGCTGCATCAGCTCGGTCAGGCCGACAGCCTGGGTGCCATAGCGCAGCAGGAAGCGATCGATGCCGGGGTAGACCACATAGCGTTGCGCGACTTGTAGGTCAGTACATGCAATGTCAAACCCCTTGCTCAGCGCGGGTGCACTGGAGCGTTTGATCTCGATCGCCATCCAGGGCTTGCCGGCTTTTTCCAACAACAGGTCAATCTCCGCGCCTGCATGGGTACGGTAGCTGTATGCCGCGCATGCCGGGCCGGCAGCTGCCAGCAAATTACTAATGCAAAACCCTTCGTAACTGGGGCCGCATACGGGGTGTCCCGCCAACGCGTGCATGCTCTCCAAACCTAGCAGCGCGTGCACCAAACCGCTGTCGCGCACATACAGTTTGGGCGCCTTAACAAGCCGCTTGCCGATGTTGCCGCTCCAGGGTCGCAGCCGGTGAACGAGTTGCAGGTCTACCAGCAAATCAATATAGCGGTCCACTGCAGGGCTGGATACACCGAGCCCGCTGGCCAGACGGCTTTGCTGTAGCAGTGCGCCTTGCTGGTGGGCCAGCATGGTCCACAGCCTGCCGATGGTCTCTGCCGGTAGACGCGGCGCAAAAAGGGGCACGTCGCGTTGCAAATAGCTGCGTACAAAGTCATCGCGCCAGCGCAGGCTTGCCGCATCGTCGGCAGCCAGAAGGCTGTCGGGAAACCCCCCGCGCAGCCACAGGGCATCCAAGTCCTGTGTAGGCCATTCCAGCGCATGCACCGGTCCGATGTCCACATAGGCAACGCGCCCAGCCAGCGTTTCGCTGCTTTGCTGCATTAAGTCCAGCGATGCCGATCCGAGCAGCAAGAATTGTCCGAAGCGCTGACCATCGCGGCGGCGCTGGTCAATGATGCCGCGCAAGACCTCAAACAGACCGGGCATGCGGTGGATCTCATCAAGAATGACCAGTTTGTTGCCCTGGCCACGCAAAAAGCCATCTGCGTCGTCCAAGCGCAAACGGTCGGCAGGGCGCTCCAAATCCAGGTAAACCGCGCCCGACGCCCAGTTTTCTGCCAGTTCCAATGCCAGCGTGGTCTTGCCCACCTGCCGCGGGCCGAGCAACACCGCCGCCGGGGCTTCATGCAGGCGTTTACTGAGCGTGGTGAGGGCATCGCGGGCGATCATCCTTGAAATTATAATGCCAGCCGTTCTATTTTCAATGTTAATTGGCGCGGGATGTTTCTCCGCGCCCTCGAGCGCGCGAGGTAAAGTGACGAGCCCCAACGTCATCGTTTGTGACTAACTCGCAATGCGCAGCTCCCCTTTCCGCCACACCGTGGGCAGCCAGACCTACCAGTTTCCTGACCTGCAGGCGCTGATGGCGCGGGCCACGCCCTTGCGCTCGGGGGACTTGCTCGCCGGAGTAGCCGCTGGCAGTGCGCGCGAACGTGTGGCGGCGCAGATGGCTTTGGCCGAGGTGCCGCTGACGCGCTTTTTGAGCGATGCGCTGGTGCCCTACGAAGAAGATGAAGTCACCCGCCTGATTCTGGACACGCATGACACCGCGGCCTTCGCGCCGGTGCGGCACCTGACCGTGGGCGACTTTCGTAATTGGCTGCTCAGCGACGCTGCGGACAGCGCGGCACTCGCCGCTCTGGCCCCCGGTATCACGCCCGAGATGGCGGCGGCGGTGAGTAAAGCCATGCGCAATCAGGATTTGATTTTGGTGGCCAAAAAGTGCCGCGTGGTCACTGCGTTTCGCAACACCATCGGCCTGCCCGGGCGCATGGCCACGCGGCTGCAGCCCAATCACCCGACCGACGACGCCACCGGCATCGCCGCCAGCATGCTCGATGGCCTCTTGTACGGCAGCGGTGACGCGGTGATCGGCATCAACCCGGCCAGCGACAACGTGGCGCAGGTGGTGCAGCTTGTGACCATGCTCGACGCCGTGATCCGCCGCTACGACATCCCCACGCAATCCTGCGTCCTGACCCATGTCACCAACACCTTGCAGGCCATCGAGCAGGGCGCGCCGGTGGATTTGGTGTTCCAGTCCATTGGCGGTACCGAGGCCACCAACAGCAGCTTCGGCCTGAACCTGGCCTTGCTGGCTGAGGCGCGCAGTGCGGCGCTCTCGCTGGGGCGCGGTACCGTGGGGGACAACGTGATGTATTTCGAGACCGGGCAGGGCAGCGCGCTCTCGGCCAACGCGCACCATGGCCTGGACCAGCAGACCTGCGAGGCCCGCGCCTACGCCGTGGCCCGCCATTTCAAACCCCTGCTGGTCAACACCGTGGTCGGCTTCATCGGGCCCGAATATTTGTTTGATGCCAAGCAAATCACCCGCGCCGGCTTGGAAGACCATTTTTGCGGCAAGTTGCTCGGCCTGCCCATGGGTTGCGACGTCTGCTACACCAACCACGCCGAAGCCGACCAGAACGACATGGACGTGCTGCTCACGCTCTTGGGTGTGGCGGGCTGCAATTTTGTGATGGGCATTCCCGGCTCGGACGACATCATGTTGAACTACCAGACTACGTCTTTTCACGACGCGCTGTATGTGCGCCGCGTGCTGGGCCTGCGCCCTGCGCCCGAATTCGAAGCCTGGTTGCAGCGTATGCAGATTTTTCATGAGCACCCGGACGGCCTGCGCCTGGGCGTGCAATTGCCCGACGTGTTTGCCGACGCCGTGCGCCGGATGGCCTGAGCCATGACAGACAGCATCCACGGCATCGCGCCCGCCGCGCAGGTCCATCCGGTGGTTGCCAATCCGTGGACTGCATTACGCCGCTTCACCGACGCGCGCATTGCGCTCGGGCGCGCCGGTGTGAGTCTTCCCACCCAGGCGCATTTGCAGTTTCAGCAGGCCCATGCCGAGGCCCGCGACGCAGTGCACCAGGCGCTGGATGTGGCGCAACTCACGCAGGACATGTCCGCCGCCTGGCTGCACGGTGCGCCAGCGCCCCTGGCCCTGCACAGCGGCGCTGCCAGCCGCGCCCAGTATCTGCAGCGACCGGATTGGGGCCGCCTGTTACACGCCGATTCGCGCCTCCATTTGCAAACCTTGCGCGAAGCCGATCACAGCGGTTTGCCGCGCCCGTTTGACCTCGTGTTGGTGGTGGCCGACGGCCTGTCCGCTCTGGCCGTGCAGCAAAACGCCCCGCCTTTTTTAGAAGCCCTGCGCCACAAACTCGCCGTCCCGCATTGGCGCATCGCGCCGCTGTGCATCGTGGAGCAGGGCCGCGTGGCGGTGGGTGATGCCGTGGGCGAGGCGCTGGGTGCGCGTGCCGTGGTGGTACTGATAGGCGAGCGGCCCGGTTTGAGCTCGCCCGATAGCATGGGCCTGTACCTGACCTGGATGCCGCGCGTGGGCCTGACCGACGCGGCGCGCAATTGCATCTCTAATGTGCGGCCTGCCGGCTTGTCGTATGAAGCCGCCGCCGCCAAGCTCGCCTACCTGTTAGAGCAAGCCCGTAGCCGCCAGTTATCGGGCGTGGATTTGAAAGACGACACCGCCCCCACGGCCATCGTGGGTGGGCAGGTGCAAAACAACTTTCTGCTGGACTGAAGGCGTGCTTTATTCAGTGGGCAAAAAGCCTTCGATCGACAAGTAGCGCTCACCCGTGTCGTAGTTAAAGCCCAGCACTTTCGCGCCTGTCGGCAGCTCGGGCAGTTTCTGGGCAATGGCTGCCAAAGTTGCGCCGCTGGAGATGCCCACCAAAATGCCTTCTTCGGCCGCGCTGCGCCGCGCCATTTCGCGCGCCGGTTCGGCGTCGACTTGGATCACGCCGTCGAGCAGCGCGGTGTGCAGATTTTTGGGGATAAAGCCCGCGCCAATGCCCTGGATCGGGTGCGGCGAGGGCGCGCCGCCCGATATCACCGGGCTTTGCGTCGGTTCGACCGCAAACACTTTCAGCCCCCGCCACTTGGCTTTGAGCACCTGCGCCACGCCGGTGATATGGCCGCCC
>CANIRI010000236.1 GCA_947469815.1 Comamonadaceae bacterium
TGCCACCACATCGATGGCAGCAACCCGGGGGATCACCCGCAAAAACTGGCTGACATAGCCCACCGCGCTGGCGCGCAGTTGCACGATCTCGCGCGGGCTGGCTTGGGTGATGTCCACCATGTTGCCGTCAGCCGCGCGCAATCCAATGCGACCTTCGCTGGCTTGGTAATTGCCAAACGCCAGTTTGAGCACCGTGCTTTTTCCCATGCCAGACGGGCCGCTCAAACGCACGCATTCACCCGGCAAGACGCGCAAGCTGAAATCGTGCAACACGTGCAGCACGGTCTGGTTTTGCAGGTGCAGCACAAAACGCTTGTGCACGCCTTCCATATCCAACAAGGGGGTCATCGCGTTCATGGTGGCAGCACCGATGACACCAGCAACTGGGTGTAGGGGTGCTGCGGGTCGTCCAGCACCTGGTCGGTCAGGCCCGACTCTACGGCGTAGCCGCCCTGCATCACCACCATGCGCTGGGCCAGCAAGCGCGCTACCGCCAAGTCGTGGGTGACGACGATGGCGGCAAGCTGCATTTGCCGGGTCAGCATGCGCAACATATCGAGCAAGCGGGCCTGCACCGACACATCCAGCCCGGAGGTCGGCTCGTCCATGAACACCAGGCGCGGCGCGGTGATCAGGTTGCGGGCGATTTGAAGCCGCTGGCGCATGCCACCGGAAAACGTATCGGGCCGGTCATCGATGCGGGTCGGGTCGATCTCGACCCGCTCTAACCAGTCAGAAGCCTGCGCCCGTAGACGCCCGTAGTGGCGCTGGCCCAAGGCCATCAAGCGCTCGCTGACGTTGGCACCAGCCGACACATTCATGCGCAAGCCATCGGCGGCGTTTTGGTGCACAAAGCCCCAGTCGGTGCGCGCCAATACGCGGCGCTGGGCTTCGGTCATGGCGTAAATATCAGCCAGCTCCCCTGCACCATCCGGCCCCTGTCGCACGGCGAATTCCACGGTTCCACCCACCGGCGCATGGCGCGCCGCGACCGCATTGAGCAAGGTGGATTTGCCCGAGCCGGACTCGCCCACCACGGCCAGCACTTCGCCGGGCCACAGGTCGAACGAGATGCCACGCACCACTGCCCGCGCACCGTAGGCGCATCGCAAATCCCGCACACGCAGCAAAGGAGCTTGGCTCATGGCATGGTACCGGGCTGCGCGGCAGCCGCCTGGGTTTTGGCGCAGTAATCGGAGTCAGAACACACAAACAGCCGACCGCCCTGGTCGTCGGTGATGACCTCGTCCAGAAAGCTGTCACGCGCGCCGCAGATGCCGCAGGGCTGCTCCCAGCGTTGTACCGAAAACGGGTGGTCTTCAAAGCCCAGACTCTCCACGCTGGTGTAGGGCGGTACCGCGTAAATGCGCTTCTCGCGGCCTGCGCCAAAGAGCTGCAGCGCCGGGTTCATGTGCATCTTGGGGTTATCAAACTTTGGGATGGGCGACGGCGCCATGATGTAGCGGCCATTGACCAAAACGGGGTAGTCGTAAGTGGTCGCAATCTGCCCGAAGTGCGCTATGTCTTCATACAGGTTGACATGCATGAGGCCGTATTCCTGCAAGGCGTGCAGCTTGCGGGTTTCCACTTCCAGCGGCTCCAGGTGCTGCATGGGCTCGGGGACGGGTACCTGGTACACCAGGATTTGCCCCTCGCGCAGCGGCGTCTCCGGTATGCGGTGGCGGGTCTGGATGATGCTGGCCGCCGTGGTGTCGGTAGTCACCTCCACGCCGGTGGTGCGCTGGAAAAAACGGCGGATATTGACCGCGTTCACGGTGTCGTCCGAGCCCTGGTCGATGACTTTGAGCACGTCGTCAGAACCAATGATGGATGCCGTGACCTGGATACCGCCCGTGCCCCAGCCGTAGGGCAGTGGCATTTCGCGGGATCCAAAAGGAACCTGGTAGCCGGGAATCGCCACGGCCTTCAAAATAGCCCGGCGGATCATGCGCTTGGTGCGCTCGTCCAAATACGCGAAGTGGATGTGTGGATCACGCATGGGTGCCATCCTCCGGGTCCGGTTCCGCGCCCTTGTCCTGACGCGCGATGGCCTTACGCATCTTGCGCACCAGTTCCAGCTCGGATTGAAAGTCCACGTAGTGCGGCAGTTTCAGGTGCTGCACAAAACCGGAGGACTCCAGGCTGTCGCTGTGCGACATCACAAACTCGGGCATTTGCGCGGGGGCAGTGACCTCTTCTCCCAGTTCCTGCGCACGCAGCGCGCGGTCCACCAGGCTCATGGCCATGGCCTTTCGCTCGCTGTGGCCAAAGGCCAGGCCGTAACCGCGCGTGAACTGCGGCGGCTCGGTGTGGCTGCCTTTGAACTGGTTCACCATCTGGCATTCGGTCACAGCGATGTCGCCCAAAGAAATTTCAAAGCCCAGCTCTTCGGGTACCAGGGCCAGCTCCACCGTGCCAAAACGGATTTCGCCCACAAAAGGGTGGCTCTCGGCGTAACCGCGCTGGGTGGAATAAGCCATCGCCAGCAAAAAGCCTTCATCGGCGCGGGCCAGGTTCTGCAAGCGCGCACTGCGGTCAGCGGGGAAACGCAGGGGCTGGCGGGTCAGGTCAAAGGGTTCGGGGTCGCCTTCGGGTACCGCTTGGTCTTCCACCAAACCTTCGTGGTTGAGCAGGTCGATCACGCGCGGTGCGGCTTCTGTTGGCGCGGGTGCTGCAACATGCGTCGACGTGTCCGCAGCGGGCTCGGCACCCGTCGCCAAAAGGCTGAAATCCAGCAAGCGTTGTGTGTAGTCGTAAGTCGGCCCCAGCAACTGGCCGCCCGGCAGATCTTTGAAGGTGGCCGACACCCGCCGCGATAGCGCCATGCGACCGGTATCGATGGCCTCGGTGTAAGCCAGCCTGGGCAAAGTTGCGCGGTAGGCGCGCAGCAGGAAAATTGCCTCGACCAGATCGCCCGCACTTTGCTTGATCGCCAGCGCCGCAAGTTCGGGGTCATAGACCGAGCCCTCGGTCATGACCCGGTCCACGGCCAGGCGCAGTTGCTGTGTGATGTGGGCAATGCTGAGTTCCGCCACCGCAGGGTCACCGCGTCGCTGCTGGGCGAGCAGGCGGTAGCTGTTGAGGATGGCGGCCTCACCGCCTTTGACGGCTACGTACATGGTTGGCTCCCTGCGCCGGTCGCCAAGCGCACACTGCGCGGAAAGCCCAAAACCGCATCCCCGGCGCAGCAAAAAATGTCCACGCCACAAGGGGCGTGCGCTTGTATGGCGTGGTGCTGTTGCACAAAACCGGCGTCCATCCCGTCTACAGCCAGGGTGAGCACATCGCGCACACCCGGGCCGCGAAGTGACACGGCGTCGGCCTCCGACGCCGCAGCAATGCGCCAAGCGGTGACGTCAACCACGCAAGTCGCCGATTGATCGGGGTATTCGGCGCTTCCCTGCTTCAACTGCTTCAGCGGCGGCAGTTCGGCAATCGAGGCGGCCCAGACAAAGTCGGCCTTGGAACAATCTTGCACCATCAGGCAACCGGTGTGGAAGCGCAACCAAGCGGCAGCGGGTCCATCCGCCAGAGTAGGCGAAAGCCACAGCGTGCAGTCCTGGTCCAGCAAAGCCAACAACACGCTCGCCGCTGCGGCATGGGTGCCGGGCGTTGGCGATACGAGCGACGCCGCCGGTATGGAAACAGGCGTTCCCGGCCGCGCCATCGCATCCAGCGCGCTACGGAACACGACCTGGCTCTGCGCGGTGGAATCGGAAAAGCCCGGTGCCATGTCCTGGAGTGACAGCACGCTCATGGGGCATCCTCATCGCCGCGGTCGGAACCGGTTTCGCGCGCTACGGTGAAGAACTCGACCCGGGTCGACTGGGTTTGCGCCTGCTGCTGCGCCGACGCTTGCGCTTGCATCTGGGCCAGGGGCGCGATCAGCACGTCGTACCAGTGGGCGTGTAATTCGCTTTCCTGCAGCAGCGCATCGGCTAAGGCCACCAACAGCGCCTGCCGATGGGAGCAGCCCAGTACATAGCCCACACCGACCTGCTGCGTGCCGGTCAAGGCGGCGTCAGGCCGGATCACGCAGCGGGTCACAGTCGCCTCGCCCAGGTTAAAGCGCTGCCCGGTGCCGCCCGCGCGGGCGCGTACCATCACCAGGCCGGTTTCGGCGGGGCGCAGCCACTGGTGCGAACCCTGGGCCAAAACGCTCAGGTGCTGCTCCAGAAAATCTACGGGGGCGCGTGCCAGGATGCCGAGCCAGTGCTGCCGGGGTGCGTTGTCAGACATGGCGGTACCTGTCACCGGATACAGCTCCATGTTGAGCGTGTATGCGGCGTCATGCGTTTGAAATTTTTAACATCTAAGGTTGCAGGCTAACGAAAAAATATGTCTTTTGGGTGACGGTTCTCCATCGCTACCTGACCTTTATACAAGCACCATGTTGGACACCA
>CANIRI010000237.1 GCA_947469815.1 Comamonadaceae bacterium
ATCGCCAGGAGACCCTTATGAACGCCGCTGAACTCCGCCAAAAAGACATACCTGCATTGCAGGAAGAAGTCAAGGCCTTGCAACGTGCCCATTTCGGGCTGCGTATGCAAAAAGCCACGCAACAAATGACCAACACCACTTCGCTGCGCCTGGCGCGGCGTGCGGTTGCCCGCGCCAAGACCATTCTTGTGCAAAAGCAACACGGTGCAACCCCCTCGAAATAAGGAGCGACCGTGACGGAAGCCAAGAAATCACTCAAGCGCACCTTGATCGGCAAGGTGGTCAGCGACAAGCGCTCCAAGACAGTCACCGTGCTGATTGAGCGCCGCGTCAAGCACGAGTTGTACGGCAAGATTGTCGGCAAGTCGAGCAAGTACCACGCCCATGACGAAACCGGCCAATTCAAAACCGGTGACATGATCGAAATCACCGAAAGCCGCCCGATATCGAAAACCAAGAATTGGGTTGCGACCCGTTTGGTCGAGAAGGCCAGCGCGGTGTAAGTTGATTGGAGGCGCGCAAGCCCTTTGTTCCCGAAGCGGCTCACTTTGTGGGCCGTTTTCCGTTTTGCCAACCCGTAGTTATTTTTAGGAGCCAGCATGATCAAAATCGGTGACACCATTCCCCACTCCACCTTGTATGAATATTCCGAAGTCGAAGGCGAAGGCTGCAGCATTGGCCCCAACGCGGTTGAAGTCGCCAAAGCCGTTGCCGGCAAGACCATTGCCATCTTCGCGCTGCCCGGCGCTTTCACGCCCACCTGCTCGGCCAAGCACGTGCCCGGCTATGTGGAGCATGCGGCTGCGTTTACGGCTGCTGGCGTGGACGAGATCTGGTGCATCAGCGTGAACGACGCATTTGTGATGGGTGCCTGGGCCCGCGACCAGAAGAGCAACGGCAAGGTCCGTATGCTGGCCGACGGCAGTGCAGATTTCGCCAAGGGCACCGGCTTGACGCTGGACTTGACCGCGCGCGGCATGGGCCTGCGCAGTGACCGTTACTCCATGCTGGTGAAAAACGGCAAGGTCGCGAGCCTGAATGTCGAAGCCCCCGGCAAGTTCGAGGTCAGCGACGCAGCCACTTTGCTGGCGCAAGCCCGCGGCTGAGTTGTCGGACTGAGCTAGCCGCCCTTGGGGTGGCTAGAGCGTGGCCATCAGGTAATGCGCGCCCGGGATGGGGTTGAAGTAGTAGGGCGGGATTGCTTTAAAGCCCAGACCCTGGTACAGCGCCCGCGCGGCTTCCATGTCGCTCAGCGTATCGAGCAGCACATGCTTGTAGCCGTGCATGCGGGCGCGGTCCAGGGCGCGTTCGGTCAGCATCAAGCCCAGGTTTTGTTGTCGCATGGCCGGGCGCACGTAGAGGCGGCGCAGTTCGCATGCGTTGGGGTAGTCGGTGCCGTCCAAGGGCGCCAGGGCGCAGCATCCGGCCCAGACGCCCTGCACCTGCGCCATCCAAAATCCGCCCCGCGCAGCAGCGTATCCGCCGGGCAGCGTCGCCAGTTCCTGTTCGATATTCAAAAACGCGGCCTCTATTTGCAGGCTGTGCAGGTATTCCTGCAGCAGGCTGCGGGCGTGATCCCACTCGACCGCATGGGACGGCTCCAGGATTTCCCGCTGGTCTGGCATCCCACCCCTTCGCGTTGTCACCATGTTGCGCTGTCCCGTTTGCGGCTCTGGGGATCCGCTTCGTTGCGAATCGGGTCAATCACATGCATGCGCATAAATGGGCGGGCCGGGGGCCGGGTGGAAAGGGGAAAAAGCGTAACACAGCCCCCATCGGGGGACACTGGGGAAATCCCGCCTCACACCTCTTTGAGCAATTTTTCTATGCTTTTTGCCAGTGCCGCAAAGTCCGGCGCTCCCACAAAACGCTGGACGATTTCGCCCCGCCGGTTGACCAAAAAGCTGGTGGGCGTTGCCTCCACGCCGCCCCAGGCGCGGGCGACAGCTCCGGTGTTGTCGATGACCACATCAAAGGGCAGTTGCCGGCTTTCGCTGTAGTGGATGACCGACGCCGGTGGGTCGTACACCATCGCCACCGCCACGGTCGCAAAGCCCTGACCCTGGTACGTCTTGAACAGCGCCACCATCTGCGGCATCTCGGACACACACACACTGCAGGTGGTCGCCCAGAAGTTCACCAGCGTTACCTGGCCCGCAACAGCCGCCCCGGCGCGGGTGCTGCCATCGAGCAGCACCACGGGGGTCGCGGGCGCCTTGTCGGTGCGCAGGCCGAACCAGAGACCGCCGGCCAGCACAAGGGCCAGCGTGAGGGCGATTGAAGCAGCGCGTCGGGAGAATGGCATCGAATACAGTGCGGGGGTGAGAGCCTTGCGTGACCCTATCCTGCGATTGTGCGCCAAGCTGCGCCTTAGGCGGGGGTCCGTCGGCGTGTTGCTGCCGCTGCTGTTGCTAAGTGCCTGCAGCCCGGCGCTGGATTGGCGCACCGTCGAGTTGGAAGGCCTGCGCACCGTGCTGCCATGCAAGCCGGATCGGGCTGCGCGCGACGTCGTTCTCGGCGAACTGCCCGTGCGGATGTCGATGGCCGGTTGCGAGGCCCAAGGTGTCTTGTTTGCCATCAGCCAGGTGGCTGTACCCGCCGGCACCCATGCGGCCGATCTGGAGCAGACCTGGCGTAACGCCGCGCTGGCGCAAATGCAAGCCAGCCACAGCGACGTCTTGACGCTACCCCAAAGACCCCAGTCCCCGACGGTGCGTCTGACCCGCGCCAGTGGCCTGCGCCCTGACGGCAGTCCGGTACAGGCAAGCTTGGCCTGGGTCACTGACAAGGGTTCTGTCTACCACCTGGCGGTCTACGCCAAGACCCTGGATGCCACGCTGACCGAACCGCTGTTGGGCGACCTGCAATGGCGCTGATCCGTGGCTGAAGCCCCAGGGCTGGCCCGTGCGCCAGACACGCTCTCACCCGAGGCGGAGAAGGTGCCCGCCATCCCCTTGTTTCTGGCCTTCGCGTCGGCGTATTTTTTATCTGCGCTGATCCGCGCCATCACCGCCACGCTGGCGCCTACGCTGGTGCAGGAATTCACCTTGAGCGCATCGGACCTGGGCCTGCTCTCAGGAGGGTACTTTTTCGGTTTTTCGATGACCCAATTGCCGCTGGGTGCCTGGCTGGACCGCTTTGGTCCTAAGCGTGTGCTGCTGGCCTTTTTGATGGTTGCCGTGACCGGGTGTTTGTGTTTTGCCGCAGCCGATTCGTTTTGGACCTTATGCGCCGCCCGTGTCGCCTGTGGCGTGGGCCTGAGCGCTTGCCTGATGGCTCCATTGACCGCCTACCGCCGCTGGTACCGCCCCGACAACCAGCAGCGCGCCAGCTCCTGGATGCTGATGACCGGCTCGCTCGGTTTTGTTGCCTCGACATTGCCGGTGCAATGGCTGATGCCGGTCTTGGGTTGGCGCGGTATTTTCGGCGTGCTGGCGGCGCTGCTGCTGGTGGCAATTGCCGCGGTGGCCTGGGTGGTGCCACGCTGGTCTGCGCCGGTGGCGTCCGCCGCGCCGGACGATGCCTCGGGGGAGCGCCAGGGCGCATACGCGGCGGTGTTTCGCCATCCCTACTTTCGCAGTTTGACGCCCTTCGGTTTTTTCGCCTACGGCGGTATGGTTGCCATGCAAACCCTGTGGGCGGCACGCTGGCTGACCGCGGTTGCGGGCTATACGCCCGAGGAGGCGGCCAGCGGCATGTTCTGGCTCAACGTCGGCATGATGGCCGCCTTTTTGGCCTGGGGCGCGGCCTCGCCCTGGCTGGCGCGCCGGGGCTGGACCAGCCATGTATTGATGCAGCGACTGCTGCCAGTGAGTTTGCTGGTCTTGCTGGCCATTGTGCTCGGTGGCCCGGTCTTCGGAGAGTCCAGCGCCTGGATGTGGACCGCTTACTGCGTGTGCGCGTCGGTGGTCACCTTGTCACAACCGGCGGTGGGTCTGGCCTTTCCGGCCCACCTCGCCGGGCGGGCTTTGTCGGCCTTCAACCTCGTCATTTTTTCGGGTGTGTTCACTGTGCAATGGGGATTGGGTTTGGTGATTGATGCGCTGCTGGCCGCAGGCTTTTCGGTGCAGGGCGCATACCAGGGCGCGGTCGCTGTATCGGGAATCTGCAGCCTCTTGGCCTACGCCTATTTTCTGCCGGCGAAGAAGTCATAATTCCCATCGATACGAGGAGTCAAGGAATGAATGTGGGAATTTTGCTGGTCGCGCACGCCCCACTTGCCAGTGCTTTGCGCAGCTGCGCTTTGCACGTGTTTCCCGATGCTGCGCCGGACCTCGCGGCGCTGGACGTGGCCTCCGATGACCCGCCTGGCGACATCTGCCAGGCGATTGCGGCTTTGCGCGCGCAGTG
>CANIRI010000238.1 GCA_947469815.1 Comamonadaceae bacterium
ATGAACACCATCTTGCTCTGGCGCGGCTCATCCACCCCCCAGACCGGGCCCAAATCGCTGCCCATCAGCTGGTGAACCCCTTGGAAAATCACCTTGCGCTCGGTGTCTTGCATATAGAGCACGCCTTTGTAGCGCAGCATCCGTGGCCCGTAGATGTTGACGATGGCGCCGAGAAAGTCCTCCAACCGCGCCGGATCGAAGGCACGCGGGGATCTGAATACAAAGCTTTTGACATCGTCGTCCACATGGTGGTGGTGGCCCGCGCCGTGGGCATGGTCGTCGTGGTGGGAAGGATGGTCGCAATCGGGTCCATGAACATGGGCCTCCTCGTGGCCATGGCCATGTTCGTGGTCGTGGTGCGCATGCTCGTCCTTCAAAAAATCCGGATCGATGTCGAGCTTGGCGTTGAGGTTGAAGCCGTACAGGTCCAGCACATCTTTGATGGCGACCTCGCCAAAATGCACCACGCTTTGCGGCGCGCGCGGGTTCATGTGGCTCAGGCGGTGCTTGAGCGCTTCCAGTTCTTTGGTGTCCACCAAATCTGCCTTGCTGATGAAAATCCGGTCGGCAAAACCCACCTGGCGGCGGGCTTCCTGGCGCTCATTGAGCTGGGTGGCGGCGTGCTTGGCATCCACCAAGGTCAGTATGGAGTCCAGCAGGTAGGACTCGGCCACCTCATCGTCCATGAAAAAGGTTTGCGCCACCGGGCCGGGGTCGGCCAGGCCGGTGGTCTCGATCACGACACGGTCAAAGTGCAGCTCGCCTTTGCGCTTTTTCTCGGCCAGGCTGTGCAGGGTGGCGCGCAGGTCTTCGCGGATGGTGCAGCAAATGCAGCCATTGCTCATTTGCACGATCTGCTCGGTGGTGTCCGAGACCAGGATTTCACTGTCGATGTTTTCCTCACCAAACTCGTTTTCCACCACGGCAATCTTTTGCCCGTGTGCTTCGGACAGGATGCGCTTGAGTAGCGTGGTTTTGCCCGAGCCGAGGAAGCCGGTCAGTATGGTGGTGGGAATCAATTTCATGGCGGTTTCAGCAGTGTCGACGCTCAGGCGACCTGGCAGATCTTCAACATATTCGTGCCACCGGGCGCGCCCATGGGCTCGCCACAGGTGATCACGTAGACGTCGCCGCCGTGCACGATGCCGCGCTTTTTCAGGTGGTTCTCGGCTTCCAAGAGGGCGGAGTCGCGGTTGGTGCTGGTGTCCATCAGCAGCGGGCGCACATTGCGGTACAGGGCCATGCGGCGCTGGCTGCTCAGGCGCGGGGTGAGGGCGTAGATCGGTACATGAATCAGGTGGCGGCTCATCCATAACGCCGTGGAGCCGCTGTCGGTCATGGCGACGATGGCTTTCGCGCCCATGTGGTGGGCGGTGAAGAGCGAGCCCATGGCGATGGACTGGTCGATGCGGGCAAAGGTCTTGCCGACAAAGTCCGCTTCGAGTTTGACCGACTGGCTTTCTTCGGCTGCCAGGCAGATTTGCACCATTTCCTTGATGGTCTCCAGCGGGTATTTGCCCGCCGCGGTTTCAGCCGACAGCATGACCGCGTCCGTGCCGTCGAGCACCGCGTTGGCGACATCGCTGACCTCGGCGCGGGTCGGCACCGGGTTGTTGATCATGGACTCCATCATCTGCGTGGCGGTGATCACGACCTTGTCGAGCTCGCGCGCCATTCTGATCATGCGTTTTTGCAGTGCTGGCACAGCCGCGTTGCCGACCTCGACCGCCAGGTCGCCTCGCGCCACCATGATGGCGTCGCTGGCGCGCAGGATTTCTTCCAGCTTGGGGATGGCCTCGGCGCGTTCAATCTTGGCAATCAGCGCGGGTGTGTGGTTGAACGCGGCCCCGGCCACGTTGCAAAGCTGGCGCGCCATTTCCATGTCGGTGCCGCTCTTGGGGAAACTCACAGCTACATAGTCGGCCTGAAAGGCCATAGCAGTGCGAATGTCTTCCATATCCTTGGCTGTCAGCGCCGGTGCGGTGAGGCCGCCGCCTTTTTTGTTGATACCTTTGTTGTTGGACAACACGCCGCCCAGCGTGACGATGGTGTGCACTTGTTCGCCCACCACTTTTTCGACAGTGATGACGATCAGGCCATCATTGAGCAGCAACACGTCCCCGGCTTTGACTTCGCGCGGAAGGGCTTTGTAGTCCAGGCCAACGCCATGGATATCGCCGGGCTCGGTGCGCAAGGCGTCCAGTACAAAGGCTTGCCCCACTTCCAACAGGACCTTGCCTTCTGCAAATTTGCCGACACGGATTTTGGGGCCTTGCAGGTCGGCCATGATGGCGACTTCGCGCCCGGCCCGCTGGGCAACCGTGCGCACCATGGCGGCGCGGTCAATATGGTCTTGTGCGGTACCGTGGCTGAAGTTGAGACGCACCACGTTCACGCCGGCTTTGATCATTTCTTCCAATAAAGCCGGATCGCTGGACGCCGGGCCGAGGGTGGCCACGATTTTGGTTGCGCGAAGCGCCATGGATATCTCCTAGTAATGGGATGCGCCGCGCATGACGCGACAGAGCATTCTCCCACGCAGGGATAGGCTTTTAGTTACAGAGCTGCATCAACCCTGCGCGCTGCACGTGTGAATGACACCGCCGCCCAGGCAGACGTCACCGTCGTACACCACCGCAGATTGGCCCGGCGTGACGGCCCATTGCGGCTGCGCAAAATCCAGCGCAAATTGCGCTGGTATGCCCGTGGCGGTGGTCATGTGGCACTGCGCATCGGCCTGGCGGTACCGGGTTTTGGCCCCGTGCGTCGCTGCGTCGGCTGGGGGCGTGCCTGCCACCCAACTGGCATCCATCGCGACCAGGCTGCGCGATTGCAGCCAGGGGTGATCGTGCCCCTGCACCACCCACAGCGTGTTAGACGCCATGTCTTTGCGGGCCACAAACCAGGGCGCGTGCTCACCACCGCCTTTTTGCGCGCCGCGCGCTTTCAGCCCGCCAATGCCCAAGCCTTGGCGCTGGCCCAGGGTGTAGAAGGACAGGCCGACATGCTGTGCGATCGTCTGACCTTTGTCGTTTTTGATCGGGCCCGGCGCATGGGCGATGTAGCGGTTCAGGAACTCGCGAAACGGCCGCTCGCCGATGAAGCAAATACCGGTGGAATCCTTTTTCTTGGCGTTGGGCAGCCCGATTTCATCGGCAATCCGGCGGACCTCGGTTTTCTGAAGCTCTCCCACCGGAAACAGCGTCTTGCTTAACTGCGCTTGATTGAGCCGGTGCAAAAAATAGCTTTGGTCTTTGCCGGGGTCCAGGCCTTTGAGCAGCTCGTGCAAGCCGCTGTCCGGGTTGCGGCGGACCCGCGCGTAATGCCCGGTGGCGATGTGGTCGGCACCCAGGCGCAGCGCATGGTCTAAAAACGCTTTGAACTTGATCTCGGCGTTGCACAAGACATCCGGGTTGGGCGTGCGTCCGGCCGAATATTCGCGCAGGAACTCGGCGAATACGCGGTCTTTGTAATCGGCGGCAAAGTTGACGTGCTCAATCTCAATGCCCAGCACATCGGCCACCGCAGCGGCGTCAATGAAGTCGATGTTGGAGGCGCAGTATTCGTTGTCGTCATCGTCCTCCCAGTTTTTCATGAAGAGACCCAGCACCTCATGGCCCTGGCGTTTGAGCAAATACGCGGTAACCGCCGAATCGACGCCACCGCTCAAGCCGACCACGATGCGCTGTTTGCGCGGGGCGGTATCAAGCGGACGATTCATGGGTAGATTTTAGGTCGCCCCTCAAGCGGCTGGCCGATAAACGCTCGCATCGGTGCGCACCAACTCCAGCGGGTAGCGCTGCCCGCGCAGATAGTCTTCCATGCAGGCCAGTAAATAGGCGCTGCGGTGGCGCTCCCGGGTGGCGCGGATCTCATCCGGTGTCATCCACAGGGTTCGCACAATCCCCGTGTCCAGGCTGCGCCCGGCAATGGCTTCGCCCACGCTGCCACAAAACGCAAAGCGCATGTAGCTGATGTCTTCGCCCTGCGGCCACGCGGCGCTCGGTGGGCGTTGGAAGCGACCGTAATAAATGCCGAGTAAGGCGCTGGGGGTGAACACATGCGCGGTCTCTTCCAGCACCTCACGCACGCAAGCCTCTTGTGGTGATTCGCCCGGGTCGAGGTGGCCGGCCGGGTTGTTCAGTCGCAGTCCCTCGGGCGTGTGTTCTTCAATCAGTAAAAAACGGCCTTCGCGCTCGATCACGGCGGCTACGGTGGTGCTGGGTTTCCAGCGTTCGGATAAAGACATGGGACTCACTTTGGTATCGA
>CANIRI010000239.1 GCA_947469815.1 Comamonadaceae bacterium
CATCTGCACCGGCGGCGGCCCCGGCATCATGGAAGCTGCCAATCGCGGCGCGCACGAAATGGGCATGCCCAATGTGGGCCTGAACATCGCCTTGCCGCATGAGCAGAGCGCCAACCCTTATGTCTCGCCCTCGCTGAACTTCAAGTTCCATTACTTTGCGCTGCGCAAAATGCATTTCATGATGCGGGCCAAAGCGCTGGTGGCTTTCCCGGGCGGCTTCGGCACGCTCGACGAGTTGTTTGAAGTCATCACGCTGGTGCAAACGCGCAAAGCCAAGCCGGTGCCCATCGTGCTGTTTGGCAGCAGCTACTGGAAACGCCTGTTCAACTTCGAGGTGCTGGTCGAAGAAGGTGCGATCTCGCCAGAAGACCTGGACTTGCTGACCTATGTGGACGATCCGCAGGAAGCTTGGGACACGATTCGCAGCTTCTACGAGCTGGGAGCCTGAGAGCCGCCCTGCCGCTAAAGCGGGCGCTGCTCCAGCGGCAAACTTTTCTTTAGCCGCCAGGCAGCTCGCGCACCGCTGCCCACTGCCGCACCGGCAAACCAGAACACGCCGGCGATGCCAATGACAGCGCCGGCCGTGCCAAAGAAAAGCGGCATCACCACGCTGGAGGCGTTGATGGCCATCATGCGCAAGCCCAGGGCTTCGCCATGGCGCGCCTCTGGGGTGAACTGGTGCAGCAGACTCATCACCATGGGCTGCACCATGCCCAGTGCCAGGCCCAGCAACACAGAGCAAATGCCCATGGCCCAGGCGTTGGGCATCAGGGGGTACAGGCCGAAGAGCAGCGCCGTGAACAGCATGGCCCCGCACAGCACGGCCCACTCTCGAATTCGGTTGGCCAGCAGCGGCAGCAGCATCCGGACCGCCACCGCCGCCACAGCGAAGGCGCCCAAAATTGTGCCGATGACCGAGGCCGGGAGGCCATACTCATGGCCCAGCACCGGCACCACAAAGGTATGCACATCCCAGCAAGATGAGAGCAACCAGTTCACCAGCAGCAAGGCCCGCATGCGCGGGGCGCGCAGCAACTCCCATGCGGAGGCCAGAGGCTGCGCGCTGTCGCCGTTCACGGGCGGGTGCCGCGTTTGTGCGCTGGCGGCCGAACGCACCAACAGCCAGCCGATTAGCGGCAACAGCGCCAGGGAGGCGAAGGCGGCCCTGAAGCCGGCAAGTTCGTCGTCCCCATGCAGCAATTGCGCGAAATGGTCGATGCACAAGCCCGCCAGCACCGGGCCCACAAAGTTGGATGCCGCCGGTCCCAGCGAGAGCCAGCTGAACATGCGCTTGAGTTCGGTACCGTCACGGGCCGCTCGGCCCACGTAACGCTGCAAAGCAATCATGCACAAGCCGGTGGCGCCCCCCATCAACAAGGCAGCCAGACACAGCACCTCAAAACGCGGGAAAGCAGCGCAGAGCCACGCGCCCGTACCGGCTGCCAACGCCCCCAAGCCCAAAGGTCGGCGTACACCATGGCGCTCGACAAAACGCCCCGCAGGCAAGGCGATAAAAACCTGGGTCAGGGAATACAAGGCCAGCAAGACGCCCACGTACAGGGTGCCCAGACCCAAATGCAGGGCCAACAAGGGCGCGGCCAAGCGCATGCCCGCCATGCTCGCGTGCACCAGCGTATGTCCGGCTACCAAGCGCGCAAAACCGTTTGCGCCCACGGGCGCGGCGCTGGGTTCAGGGTTCAGATCACCCACGCGCCGCGTCGTCCGCTGGGGCGGGCGCGGCCTCTGGCTCGTTGTCGGAATCGATGGCTAACAGCACCTGGGAGGCTTCGTCGGGTAAGGCTTGGACCGTTTTCAAAGCCCGCTGCATGGCACGGCTGCGGGTGTCGGCGCTGTCCAAGGTGTTGAGCACGGTCTGGGTCTGGGATTTGACTTTGGCCAGCACATCGCCGAACTTGCCGAACTCGGTCTTCACCGCTCCCAGCACCTGCCAGACCTCGCTGGAGCGCTTCTCCAAAGCCAGGGTGCGAAAGCCCATTTGCAGGGAGCTGAGCATGGCCAGCAGCGTGGTCGGTCCCGCCAGGGTGACACGGTAATCGCGCTGCAAGGCCTCCATCAAGCCGGGGCGGCGCAACACTTCGGCGTACAAACCTTCGGTGGGCAAAAACAAAATCGCAAAGTCGGTTGTGTGCGGTGGTTCCACATACTTTTCGGTGATGGATTTGGCTTCCAAGCGGATGCGCTGCTCCAAAGCTTTCGCGGCAGCATCGGCATCGACCGGATCGGCGCGGCCCTGCGCATCGAGCAAGCGGGCGTAATCTTCATTGGGGAATTTGGCGTCAATGGGCAACCACAGCGGCGCGCCATCGGCCGCCTTGCCCGGCAGTTTGATGGCGAAATCGACCAGGTTTTTACTGCCCGGGCGCGTCGCGATCTGCGCCGCGTATTGGTCGGGCACAAACACCTGTTCAAGCAAGGCCGCAAGCTGTGCCTCACCGAAAATGCCCCGCGTCTTCACATTGGTCAGCAAATGCTTGAGGTCACCCACACCCTGCGCCAGGGTTTGCATTTCGCCAAGACCTTTATGAACCTGCTCGAGCCGGTCGGCCACCTGTTTGAAGCTCTCGCCCAGGCGCGCTTGCAAGGTGGACTGCAGCTTCTCATCCACGGTCACGCGCATTTCTTCCAGCTTGGTGGTGTTGCTGGTTTGCAGCTGGGCCAGCTGTGTCTCCAGCGTGCTGCGCATTTCGCGCAAGCGGGTCGCGCTGGTCTCGTTGAGTTCGGCCAAACGCCGGGCATTGGCCTCACTGAGCGAACCGAGTTGCGAGCTCAGGGTGTCGGCCAGGCCTTTTTGCATGGCGGCAAGTTGCGTACCGAATGCATCCAGGCGCGCATTCTGCGTGCGGGTGGCTTCGGCGCTGTGCTGCACCAGCGTTTGCTGGAAGGTCGCCATGTTGGCAGACGCTTCCTGGCGGGCTGCGCGGGAAGCGTCCTGCACCTCTTGGCGCAATTCCCGGGCAATATCCTGGCGGTTGGCGTCCAAGGCCTGTAACAACTTGTCAGCTGAGGCCGCGGATGCATCCGGTTTGCGCCACAGAAGCACCAGAACGAGCAGCTGAAGCGCCCCGCAGACCAGCAGGGCCACCAACACTGCGTCGTTCCAGGCCATGGCCTAGCGGGCCGGCGCGTTCAGGGGCGTGAGGGCCTTGCCATGGACCAGGAAACCGATCAGGTTGTCGGCCGCCAGATCGGCCATGGCCAAGCGGGTGGGAATGGTGGCGCTGGCGATGTGCGGGGTCAGCACCACATTAGGCACGGTCAGCAAGTCGGGGTGGACCGAAGGCTCGCCCTCAAACACATCGATACCGGCCGCCGCAATCGTGCGCTTGCGCAGCGCTGCAGCCAGTGCAGCATCGTCGACGATACCGCCACGCGCAATATTGACCAGGGTCGCGGTGGGTTTCATCATCGCGAGTTCAGCCTCGCCAATGGTGTGGTGGGCTTCGGCGCTGTAAGGCAAAACCAGCATGACGTGGTCAGCCTGCTGCAGCAACTCGGTTTTGCTCACAAAGCGGGCCTGGGACGCCGCTTCGGTCGCGGCATCGAGCGGCTTGCGGTTGGAATAGATAACTTTCATGCCAAAACCCAAAGCGCCCCGGCGGGCAATGCCCTGGCCGATACGCCCCATGCCGATGATGCCCAGGGTGCTGCCGTGCACCTCGGCACCGGCAAACATGTCGTAGCTCCAGCGTGTCCAAAGACCGGCGCGCAAAAAGTGCTCACTTTCCGCCATGCGCCTGGCCGTGGCCATCAACAGCGCAAAGCCGAAATCCGCCGTGGTTTCGGTGAGCACGTCGGGGGTGTTGGTGGCCACGATGCCTGCAGCCGTCATGGCCGGCAAATCGAAATTGTTGTAGCCCACGGCCATATTCGCGCAGATACGCAAATCCGGGCACTGGGCCAAAAGGGCCGCGCTGATGCGCTCGCTGCCGGTGGTGAAGACGCCGACCTTGCCTTGCAAGCGCTGCGCCAGCTCCTCGGCGGTGAAGAGAATGTCGTCCTGATTCGACTCGACATCAAAGTGCTGCGCGAGTCGCTGCAACACTTCAGGAAAAACAGCGCGGGCGACGAGGATTGCGGGTTTGGTGCTCATGGTTTACTCCATCCAGTGGGTGAATTCGGAAGCCGGCACGCGGGGCGTGCGGTAGGTGTTGACGATATCGCTTTCGTCGGCATAGCCTAAGGCCATGCCGCAAACCAGCATTTCATTTTCACCCGCGCCGATGTGCGGGAGGATGATTGTGG
>CANIRI010000240.1 GCA_947469815.1 Comamonadaceae bacterium
CGCGGGCGCATTGCTGCCGCTGCCGACCCGGTGCAGGCGGAGAAAGACTTCATCGCCCGCCAGCCGGTGGGCCGCTTGGCCACGGTGGACGACATCACGCCGCTGGTTGTGTTCCTGGCCAGCGACGAATCGCGCTTTGTCACCGGGCAAAACCTGCTGGTTGACGGCGGCGTGACCATTTAAGGCCGCACCCTGCGATAACGTCCCTGATCGCCGTTCAAAAGCTGTGCAAGTCATTCCCGGGCGTGCGTGCGCTGCACGAAGCCCAGTTTGACCTGCAAGCCGGCGAGGTACACGCGCTCATGGGTGAAAACGGCGCGGGCAAATCCACGCTGATGAAAATCCTGGCCGGGGTCTACCGCAAAGACAGCGGCCAGATCCTGCTCGACGGCAAACCGGTGGACATCGAAAGCCCGGCCCACGCCCAGTCGCTGGCCATTGGCATCGTGCACCAGGAATTGCACCTGATGAGCCACCTGACGGCCGCGCAGAATATCTTCCTGGGACGCGAGCCGCGCAAACTCGGCGGCCTGTTGCTGGACGAAGCGCAACTCAATGCCGACACCGCAGCGCTGTTCAAACGCCTCAAGCTCGCGCTGGAGCCAACCAGCCGCATCAGTGAATTAACCGTGGCCCGCCAGCAGATGGTGGAAATCGCCAAAGCCCTGTCGCACCAAAGCCGCGTGCTGATCATGGACGAGCCTACGGCGGCGCTCAACAACGCAGAAATCGAAGAGCTGTTTCGCATCATCCGCGAACTCAAAAGCCAGGGCGTGGGCCTTGTCTACATCTCGCACAAGATGGATGAAATCCAGCGCATTGCCGACCGCATCACCGTGCTGCGCGATGGTTGCTACATCGACACCGTGCCGGCCAGCACGCCCATGCCGCAGGTCATCGCCATGATGGTCGGCCGCACGCTGGAGCAAGCCGCCAAACACATTCCGGATACATCAGACCAACCCGTGGTGCTGGAGGTCAAAGGCCTTCGGCGCGGGCGGGTGATCCGCGACGTGAGCTTCTCGCTGCGCCGTGGGGAGATTCTGGGTTTTGCCGGCCTGATGGGCGCAGGCCGCACTGAAGTGGCGCGGGCCATTTTCGGAGCGGACCCCTTGGAAGCCGGTGAAGTGCATGTGCGCGGCCAGCGCATACGCCTCAGCGCGCCGCGCGACGCGGTGCAGGCAGGGATTGGCTATTTGTCTGAAGACCGCAAGCATTTCGGCCTGGCCACCGGCATGGATGTGCAAGCCAATATCACCCTGCCCAGCCTGAGCCGCTTTTTGCGCATGCACATGTTTTTGGAGAAAGCCGGTATCAGCCACATCTCGCAAAAAATGGTGGATACGCTGCGCATCAAAACCCCCTCACTGACCCAGACCGCGCGCTTGCTGTCGGGCGGCAACCAGCAAAAAGTGGTGGTGGCCAAGTGGCTGGTACGGGACTGCGACATCCTGATTTTTGACGAGCCCACGCGCGGCATCGACGTGGGCGCGAAGAGCGAAATCTACAAACTTCTCAACGAACTGGCAGCCCAGGGCAAAGCCATCATCGTCATTTCTTCCGAACTGCCCGAGGTGCTCTTGCTGAGCCACCGGGTGCTGGTGATGTGCGAAGGCCGCATCACCGGCGAGGTGGCAGGCGACCGCGCCACCCAGGAAGGCTTGATGCAACTGGCCACCCAACGCGACACCGTGACCGCATGACCACCAAAACCCCCGCCGCTGCGCCCGACAGCCAAGCCAAACAAAAACTGCTGGCTTTTGCCAGCCTGATTGTGCTGATGGTGATCTTCAGCGTGCTCAAACCCGAAGCGTTTTTCACCACCGACAACATCATCGGCATCTTGCAATCGACCACGGTGATCGGCGTGCTGGCGATTGCCAGCACCTTCATCATCATCACCTCGGGCATTGATTTATCGGTCGGCGTGCTGATGACTTTTTGCGCCGTGATGGCCGGCGTGTTCATGGTGAATTTGGGGCTGCCGATGTGGATAGGCGTGCCGGGTGCCGTCCTGGTCGGTGCGCTCTGCGGCACGGTGTCCGGCCTGGCGATTACCAAGCTGCGCGTCCCGCCTTTTATCGCGACCCTGGGCATGATGATGTTGCTCAAAGGGGCCTCGCTCATCATCACCCAGACCCGCCCGATCTACTTCAATGACGTCGAAGGTTTTGATGCGATATCGCTGGGTTCGGTGCTCAGCGAGTTGGTTCCCGGCCTGCCGATTCCCAACGGCGTGTTGATCATGTTCATCGTGGCGGTAGTGTCCGCTGTGGTGCTGAACAAGACTGCGCTTGGGCGTTACACCTTTGCGCTGGGCAGCAACGAAGAGGCGGTGCGCCTGTCCGGCGTCAACGTAGACCGCTGGAAAGTGATTATTTACGCCTTCAGCGGCGGCATTTGCGGCATCGCCGGTTTGTTGATCGCCTCACGCCTGAACTCCGCGCAACCGGCGCTGGGCCAAGGCTACGAGCTCGACGCGATTGCTGCGGTAGTCATCGGCGGCACTTCGCTCAGCGGCGGGGTCGGGACGATATTGGGCACCATCATCGGCGCCTTCATCATGAGCGTGCTGATCAACGGCCTGCGCATCATGTCGGTGGCACAGGAATGGCAGATGGTGCTCACTGGTTTGATCATTATTTTGGCCGTGTACACCGACAACCTGCGGCGCAAGAAGCAGTAAATGAAAACCCTTGCAATTTTTCCACCTGTTCCACCCGCTTAAAGGAGACGCACCCACCCCCGTGTTTTTGGTTCCCGTGTTTTTTGATTTCTTTCCCCACCCCCTGTCAATTTGACATTTTTTATCTGGAGACAACTATGAACGCTAAGAGAAAACTGCTGGCCCTGACCGCTGGCTTGGTATTGGCCGGTATGAGCACCATCAGCATGGCCGCTGACGAGATTTACATCCCCCTGATTTCCAAGGGTTTCCAGCACCAGTTCTGGCTGGCTGTGAAGTCCGGCGCTGACCAGGCTGCCAAAGAATTCAACGTCAAAGTGACCTTTGAAGGCCCTGAGACCGAGCAAATGGTCGACAAACAAATCGACATGCTGACCGCCGCCCTGGCCAAAAACCCTAAAGCCATCGGCTTTGCGGCATTGGACAGCAAAGCAGCCATTCCGCTGTTGAAAAAAGCCCAGGCTGCCAAGATCCCCGTGATCGCGTTTGACTCCGGCGTGGACAGCGACATTGTCCTGACCACCGCACAAACCAACAGCAAAGCAGCCGCATCGCTGGCCGCTGACATGATGGCCAAAATCATCGGCGGCGAAGGCGAAGTTGCGGTCATCGGCCACGACCAGACCAGCACCACCGGTGTGGACCGTCGCGACGGATTTGTGAACCAGATCAAAGCCAAGTACCCCAAGATCAAAATTGTGGACATCCAGTACGGCGGCGGCGACCACCTGAAGTCGGCTGAAATTGCCAAGACCCTGATGCAAGCGCATCCCAAGCTCAAAGGCATCTTCGGCACCAACGAAGGTTCTGCCATCGGCGCGGGCAAGGGCATGAAAGAAGCCAAGAAAACCGGTATCACCATCATCGGTTTTGACTCCGGCAAGGCACAGAAAGAAATGATCATGGACGGCACGATGGCCGGCGCGATCACCCAGAACCCTGTGGGCATCGGTTACCAAACCGTCAAAGCGGCTGTGATGGCACTCAAGGGCGAGAAATTGCCCAAAATCATCGACACCGGCTTCTACTACTACGACAAGAGCAACATGAGCGACCCCAAAATCGCCGCCGTTCTCTACGATTGATCTAAGCTAGCAGCCAGTCCGCGCCAACCGGTGCGGGCTGGCTTTTTTTATTGTTGTGAGGATGAGGCTGTGAAACTACTACGCTACGGATTGCCCGGTCAAGAAAAACCCGGTGTGTTGGACGCCCAGGGGCGCGTGCGCGACCTCTCCGGCCACATTGCCGATGTGGGCGGTACCGCCCTGCTGCCCCAGCAATTGCAGGTGCTGCGTGCGCTCAATCTCGATGGCCTGCCGCTGGTAGCAGGCACACCCCAACACGATTTACGCCTGGGCCCTTGTGTAGCCGGCGTGGGCAAATTTATCTGTATCGGACTGAATTACTCCGACCACGCAGCGGAAAGCGGCATGCAGGTGCCGCCCGAACCCGTGGTCTTTAACAAATGGACCAGCGCCATGTGCGGGCCCGACGACGCGGTGGAGATCCCGCGTGGATCGCTCAAAACCGACTGGGAAGTCGAACTCGGCGTGGTCATAGGCCAGGGCGGACG
>CANIRI010000241.1 GCA_947469815.1 Comamonadaceae bacterium
GTTTGGCGACATCCTGTCAGACGCCGCCGCCATGCTCACCGGCAGCATCGGCATGCTGCCCTCGGCAAGCCTGAACGCCAAAAACCAGGGCCTGTACGAGCCCAGCCACGGCAGCGCGCCTGACATCGCCGGCAAAGGCGTGGCCAACCCACTGGCAACGATCTTGAGCGCGGCCATGATGCTGCGCTTCAGCCTGAACCAGCCCGAAGCCGCTGCCCGCATTGAAAAGGCTGTAGACGCCGTGCTCAGCCAGGGCCTGCGCACCCCCGACATCTACAGCGAAGGCACGACCAAGGTCGGCACGCGCGAGATGGGCGATGCGGTGGTGAAGGCGCTCGCTTCAATCTGCTGATTCAAAAAAACAAGGCAACGATATGACCAAGGCACACGCAGAAATTTCATTGGCCGGCCAAAGCGATGTGCGGCACCACCTGCACCCGTATACCCAGTTGCGCCAGCTTGAAAAAGACGGGCCGCTGGTCATCGTGCGCGGCGAAGGGGTTCAGGTTTTCGATGAACACGGCAAGGCCTACATCGAAGGCATGGCGGGCTTGTGGTGTGCGTCTCTGGGATTTTCTGAAAAGCGATTGGCGGATGCGGCCTACAAGCAAATGACCACCCTGCCCTACTACCACGCGTTTTCGGGCAAGGTGCCGGGCCCGGTGACCGAGCTGGTGGAAACCCTGTTCCGCTGGTCCCCGATACCGAACGCGCGCGTGCTGTTTGCCAACTCGGGCTCAGAGTCCAACGACACCGCCTTCAAGCTGGTGCGCTATTACAACAACGCCCGAGGACGGCCGCTGAAGAAAAAAATCATCGCGCGCAACAAGGGCTACCACGGCGTCACCGCCGCTGCGGCATCCCTGTCCGGCCTGGGCACCATGCACCAGAATTTTGACCTGCCGCTGCCCGGCATCGTGCGCGTCAGTTGCCCGCACTTCTACGGCTTCAGTTTGCCTGGCGAAACCGAGGCGCAGTTCGTGGACCGCCTGGCGAAAGAGCTGGAAGACACCATACTGCGCGAAGGGCCGGAGACGGTGGCCGCCTTCATCGCCGAGCCGGTGCAAGGTGCGGGTGGCGTGATCATCCCGCCGCCGGGCTACTTTGCCCAGGTACAGGCGATCTTGAAAAAATACGACATCCTGTTTCTGGTCGATGAAGTCATCACGGCCTTTGGCCGCCTGGGCCAGAACTTCGGCACCGAGGTCTACGACCTCAAGCCCGACATGCTGACCGTGGCCAAGATGTTGACCTCGGCGTATGTGCCCATGTCCGCGCTCTACGTCTCCAACGACATCTACCAAACCATTGCCGACGCCAGCGCAGAGATCGGGGTCTTCGGCCACGGCTACACCTACAGCGGCCATCCCTTGGCCTGCGCGATTGCGCTGGAGACGCTGCGCATTTACGAGAGCGACCACATCATTGCGCACGTGCAAAAGGTCAGCCCGCGCCTGCAACAGGGCATCCAGGCATTCAAAGGCCATCCTCTCGTCGGTGACGCCCGCGGTCTGGGCCTGATCGGCGCCATTGAGTTGGCCGCCGACCCCGCCAACCGCACGCCCTTCGATCCCAAGCGCGGCGTTGGTGCTTATCTGGTCAAGCGGGCCCAGCACCACGGCTTGATCCTGCGGGTGCTGATGGGCGATGTGATCGCCTTCTCGCCGCCCCTGATCATCACCGAGGCGGAAATCGACACCATGCTGGAACGCGCCCAGCTGGCGCTGGCCGACACGCTGGAGTGGGTGAATAGTTGGCGCACATAGTTACCACCTTTTGACGCCTTCTCCCATGCGTTAGCGCACTGTAGGTGGACACCAATATTCCGTCCATTAGAATCTCGGGCATGGTTCACGCTCCAACATTCGCCTTAAACACCGGATCCCCCGCACCGGTGGTTGCTGTTGCGCGTGCATTCACCTCCAAAACCACGACCAAGAAGGGCTGAACAGCTCGGTTCGTCGTGCGCCCCCCGGCCAGACGAGCCGGGCAAACAGTCGGGTCTGGCACTGTTTTAAATCTGAAAGGGCGTTGAAATGAGCAAGTTAGTAGGGTTGGTCGGTTGGCGCGGCATGGTGGGCTCGGTCTTGATGGACCGTATGCAAACCGAGAACGACTTCGCGCTGATTGAGCCGGTTTTTTTCTCCACCTCCAACGCCGGCGGCAAAGCACCTTCCCAGGCTAAAAACGAGACCACGCTGCAGGACGCGTTCAATATCGAGGCGCTGAGGCGCTGCGAGATCATCATCAGCACCCAGGGTGGTGACTACACCACCGAAGTATTCCCCAAACTGCGCGCCGCCGGCTGGAGCGGCCATTGGATTGACGCTGCCTCGACCCTGCGCATGGCCAAGGACGCCATCATCATTCTGGATCCGGTCAACTTACCCGTGATCCACAAAGCCATGGCCGCTGGCGGCAAAAACTGGATCGGCGGCAACTGCACCGTGAGCTGCATGCTGATGGGCGTGGGCGCGCTGTTCAAGGCGGGTCTGGTGGAATGGATGTCCACGCAGACCTACCAGGCAGCGTCAGGTGGTGGCGCGCAGCATATGCGCGAACTGCTGACGCAATACGGCACGCTCAACGGCGAAGTCCGGGCCTTGCTGGACGACCCTAAGTCAGCGATTTTGGAGATCGACCGCAAGGTGATTGCCAAGCAGCGCAGCCTATCCGCGCAAGAAACTGCCAACTTCGGCGTGCCCTTGGGCGGCTCGCTGATCCCGTGGATTGACAAAGATCTGGGCGACGGGACATCCAAGGAAGAATGGAAGGGGATGGCCGAGGGCAACAAAATTCTGGGCTTGGGCCCGGACTTCGGTAGCACAATGGTTCCCATCGACAGCACCTGTATCCGCATCGGTGCCATGCGCTGCCACAGCCAGTCGCTGACCTTCAAACTGAACAAAGACATACCCTTGGCAGATATTGAGGCTCTGATCGCGGCAGATAACCAGTGGGTGTCGGTGGTGCCGAATACCCGGGAGGCCAGCGTCAAGGCCTTGACTCCGGTGGCGGTAACAGGAACCATGAATATCCCGGTGGGGCGGCTGCGCAAGTTGGTGATGGGGCCCGAGTACCTCGGGGCATTCACCATCGGCGACCAATTGCTATGGGGTGCTGCGGAGCCCTTGCGTCGCATGCTGCGCATATTGATTACGTAACAATAGTTGCTGGAGCGATAATTCTGAGCCTGCGGTCGCTGAGCGGAAAGTGACTGATCCCGGTACCCGATTGAAAGACCTGCCCCATGATTGTTAGGAAATACGTCTCTCGCGCGCTAACGGGTAGCCTGTTAGCAGTCGTGTGCTACTTCGGCGCAGGCGGCGCTTGGGCGCTGTCCTTGGGTGCCGCCACGGTGCAGTCCAGTTTGGGGCAAGGGCTTAGGGCCGAGGTCGATGTGAGTACCGCCGCAGATGCCGAGGCCGATTCATTAACGGCAGAAATCGCGTCCGGTCAAGCCTACGCGGCAGGCAACTTGGATTTCAGCCCTGCGCTGAAAGACTTGAAAATATTCCTGCAACGGCGGGCCAGCGGCAACATGGTCATCCGCATAGTCGGTGATCGTCCCGTCAACGAACCGGTTCTGCAGGTTTTACTGGATGTCCGTTGGAGCACCGGAAAGATGGTGCGCAGTTTCACACTGTTCATTGACCCCCCTGCGGCACCAGAAAAAACCAAAACCGAAACCGGCTCCATCGTGGGCGCCACGCCTGCCGTAGTGCTTGTTCCGGAAAAAATTCCCGCTGTGGTGCCATCAGCGGCCGCCGAGACAACCGTGGCAAAGGCTGACGTTGCGGCCAGTGCGACCACGTCTGAATCCCAGGCTAGCGGCGACGCGGCAGTGACGCAGCGCAGCATCGTTATTCAAAAGGGCGATACCGCGCGGCAGATCGCAGCCCGACTGCGCACCGAAAACCGCACCCCCGAACAGTTGATGCTGGCGCTGCTGCAGGCCAATCCCGATGCTTTTGTGGCCCAGAACATCAATCGCTTGAAGGCGGGTGCCAAACTCACAGTGGAGCCGCTGCCGGATTCACAGGCGCTGTCGACCGATGCAGCTGCACGGGAGGTGGCGCGCCAAGCGGCCACTTATGCAGCGTGGCGAAAAGGGCTGGCGGCAACAACCGCCGGCCCGGCGGAGCAGCGCCCTGCCAAAACCGACGAGGGCCGCAGCACCAACAAGAAAGTGGGACCGGCACCGCAGACTTCCAAAGCA
>CANIRI010000242.1 GCA_947469815.1 Comamonadaceae bacterium
GCATGGCCGCCGGTGGCTATGACTTCTGCGAAAAAACGTCCGCGCAGTGCCAGCGGTGCAACAGCGGCGCGCAAGGCGTTGTAGCCCGATTGCGAATCGTCTGAATTGAAGGCCACCCGCAGGCCACGGAAGTCGGCCAGGAGCCGCCCGGCGTCTTCGGTACGTGCGACCAGTTGGCTGCGGCAGAAAATACCGTCGCAGCCCGGCGCGTTGTAGCGGAAAACGCCGACCAGTTGTACGGCTGCGGCCAGCGCATGGGTCAGCGGGTAGCCGCAGGTCTGACCGAGCAGCAATTGTGGGTCGCGCCAATGCGCCAGGAGGTCCTCAGGCCAAACCAGCGCCGGGGGCACGCCAGCGCAACCCGCTTGCTGGAGCCTGGTTTGCAGAACATCCCACAGCGACACCACAGCCTGGCGTTTGCTCAGGTACATGGGTAGCGCGACGCTGCGCAGCGCCGTCATCCCGTACGGTCCTGGCGCTCCAGTTGCCGTGTGGCCTGGCCGGGTGCGTCCACCGGGGTGAACAGGTGGCGCAGAAAAAAGCGGTTGTAGCCGGGGATGAGAAAGCCGCCCGTTCCATTGATGAAGCGTTCGCGCTCGGCGTGGTAGGCCGCTGGAATCGCGTACCAGGCAAGCGCCGGCCGGGCGTGGTGCACGGCGTGGTAGTTGTTGTTCAGGTACAGCAAGCGCCAGAACCAACCGGCTTCGTTGATCACGATGCGGTGCGCGGGCCGGGTCGCGGGGCGGTGCTCGTAGAGCGAGCGCATACAGGCCAAGCCCAGCGCGAAGTAGCCGCTGAGCAGATACGCCCACACCGGCATGCCCGTGCTGGCGTGAACACCCCACAGCAGAAGGCCGAGCAAGCCGAGGTGCTGGATCCAGGTCCAGGCCCGCGAAGCGGCCCGCCACGTTGCGGGCTGTGCCAGTCCTTGGAGCAAATTGACGATGGCAAAGGCGGGCGTTATGCACAGCCGTCCCAGCGCCGTGCGCTGCGCCACCAGCAAGGCGCGCAAGGGCGCGCCGCAGGCGGCAAAGTCGGGCGGGTCCATGTAGTTGCTCTCGGGGTCTTTATCCGGGAAGGTCAGCAACTCGTCGCGGTGGTGGGCCAGATGGCTGTCGAGGTAGATGTCGAAGGGGTACCAGACCGCCAGCGGCATCAAACCGAACCAGCGGTTGATGCGCGCCGAGCGTGTGGGGTGGCCATGTACCAGCTCATGCTGCAAGCTCATGTACCAGGCAGACACCACCGTCAAAAAAAGCCAGGGGGCCAGCCCGCCTTGCACCGCATACCAGGCCAACGCGGCAATCCATAGGCTGTAGATCAGTGCAATCAAGGCCCAGGTCGGCCACTCGGTTGGCGTATGGCTGGCAGAGGAGGTAGTGGAATCGCGGAGCATGTCAGTTAAGAGGTTCGCCGCAGCGGGCACAGCGTTGACGCGGCGCGATGCTAGCACCGCAGAAGGCAACTAAAATAATGTCCGTAAAGCCCGCGCCCCGGCGGGCTTTTTCTTTGTGTGTTCCGGGGCCATGTAGAGGACTACCATGTACAAAAACCTCGCAGCCACACGCGTGGCGGCTTGTTTGCTGGCTTTTTTTGCGGGCGGTGCCAGCGCCCAATCCACACCGGACAAAGTCCCTCCGCTCAAAGCGGCTTTTGTCTATGTCACGCCAATCACCGACGCGGGCTGGGTTCACCAGCATGAGCGGGGCCGGCAGGCGATGCAAAAAGCGCTGGGCGACAAGGTACAGACCAGTTTTGTGGAAAGCGTGGCCGAGGGGCCGGACGCCGAGCGCGTGATCCGCGATTTGGCACGCCAGGGCAATACGCTGATCTTCACCCCCAGCTTTGGCTACATGGAGCCCACCTTATTGGTAGCGCGGGATTTTCCGAATGTGCGTTTTGAATCCATCACGGGCTACAAAACCGCGCCGAACGTCGCCGCCGCCAACGCCCGCTATTACGAGGGCCGTTATCTGGCGGGCATCGCCGCCGCGCGCATGAGCAAAACCCGTGTGGCGGGTTATGTCGCCGGTTTTCCCATCCCTGAGGTGGTGCAGGGCATCAACGCTTTCACCTTGGGTATGCGCTCGGTGGACCCGCAGGCGACGGTGAAGCTGATCTGGCTCAACACCTGGTTTGACCCGGCGCGCGAGCGCGATGCGGCCATGACCTTGTTCAACCAGGGCGCGGACGTGCTGGCTTTTCACACGGCGTCCACCGCCGTCATGGCCGCAGCGCAGGAGCGTGGCAAATGGGCGGTGGCCTACCACTCGGATATGCGCCACATCGCGCCCGACGCGCAAATTCTGGCGGTGACCCACGAATGGGGCGCGTATTACACAGGTCGCGCCCGCGCGGTCCTCGATGGCAGCTGGAAAACCGGCAATGTCTGGGGCGGTGTGAACGAGGGCATGGTTCAGGTCGGCAGCTTTGGAGCCAAAGTACCCAAGGCGGTGCAGGACGAGGTGCTGGCGCGCCAGCGCGATATCGCTGCCGGGCGGCTGCATCCCTTTCAGGCCAGCGGCGCGGTGCGGGACAACGCCGGGCGCGTGGTGATCGCGGCCGGGCAAACGCTGACCGACCCGCAGATTCTGGGGATGGATTTCCTGATCGAGGGCGTGCAGGGCAAAATCGCGCCTTGAGTTGCCGAACCTGGCCATTGAACCGAGAAAGCGCGCATGAGCATCAAAAGTGACACCTGGATACGCCGCATGGCCGAGTCCACCGGCATGATCGAACCCTTCGAGCCCGGGCAAATCCGCCAGGTCGACGGCAAAAAAATCATCTCTTACGGCACCAGCAGCTATGGCTACGACATCCGCTGCGCGCCCGAGTTCAAAGTGTTCACCAACATCCACAGCACGGTGGTGGACCCCAAGAACTTCGACGAAAAAAGCTTTGTCGACTTCCATGACGATGTCTGCATCATCCCTCCCAACAGTTTTGCGCTGGCGCGCACCGTGGAGTTTTTCCGCATCCCGCGCAATGTGCTGACCATTTGCGTGGGCAAGAGCACCTATGCGCGCTGCGGCATCATCGTCAACGTCACGCCTTTTGAGCCCGAGTGGGAAGGCTATGTGACGCTGGAGTTCTCCAACACCACGCCGCTGCCGGCCAAGATTTACGCCGGTGAGGGTTGCGCGCAGGTGCTGTTTTTTGAGAGCGACGAGGTCTGCGAAACCAGTTACAAAGACCGTGGCGGCAAGTACCAAGGCCAGGTCGGCGTCACCCTGCCCAAGGCCTGAGCGGTGCATCGGGGATAATCCGGCATGGTGCCGCTCCTCGGTGCCCCCCTGCTATCGGACGGATAGCAACTTTTCCTGCTATGCATGACCGATCTGACGCACTTGAATTCCACCGAATCTTCCCACTCTGACATCCCGGCGGACACTGCCGCCACCCCACCATCGCCGCCGGACGACGCCGCGCCCGCGATGGCTTTTGCCCAACTCCAACTCGCCGACAAACTGGCCCGCGCCGTGGCTGAAATGGGCTACGAGCGCATGACGCCGATCCAGGCCCAGGCCATTCCCGTGGTGCTGACCGGCCAGGACGTGATGGGCGCGGCCCAAACCGGCACCGGCAAGACGGCAGCGTTCACCCTGCCGCTGTTGCAGCGCATGCTGAAGCACGAAAACGCCTCAACCTCGCCCGCGCGCCACCCGGTGCGCGCCCTGGTCTTGCTGCCCACGCGGGAACTGGCCGACCAGGTGGCGCAACAGGTCAAGCTGTATGCCAAGTACACCGACCTGCGCTGTGCCGTGGTATTTGGTGGCATCGACATGAAGCCCCAGACTGCCGAACTGAAAAAAGGCGTCGAGGTTTTGGTGGCAACTCCAGGACGTTTACTCGACCACATCGAAGCCAAGAGCGCGGTGCTCAACCAGGTCGAGTACGTGGTGCTCGATGAGGCCGACCGCATGCTCGACATCGGCTTTTTGCCCGACCTGCAGCGCATCCTGAGCTACCTGCCCAAGCAGCGCACCACGCTGCTGTTCTCCGCCACTTTTTCGCCTGAGATCAAGCGCCTGGCGGGCAGCTACTTGCAAAACCCGGTGACGATTGAAGTCGCCCGCTCCAACGCCACGGCACCGAATGTCGAGCAACGTTTCTACAGCGTGAGCGACGAAGACAAACGCGCCGCGCTGCACCAGGTGCTGCGTACTCGTGGCATGAAGCAGGCCTTTGTGTTTGTGAAC
>CANIRI010000243.1 GCA_947469815.1 Comamonadaceae bacterium
ACGCCCACGCGCCCAAATCCTTGGACTCTTTCAATCCCTGGCTGGTCAGCGTACCTTGCACCCGCACGCGGTTCTTGCCACCCTCCCACGCCGCGTCCGAGAACTGCAGCGTGCCGTCCAGCCGCATATCACCGCCCAAAGCGCTGGCCTGCAAGCCGCCCAGGTTGATGCTGTTTTCGGTGAACCCCAGCGTGCCGCGCACGCGCGCAATACGCGGGGTATCCGGGCTGTACTGAAAGTCGTTCCCGGCCAGCGAAAGATTGCCCTGTATGGCAGTCTTGTCGGGATCATCCAGCGGAATCTGCAGGTTCACTTTGTATGCAGCACTGCCGCTCACACTGCTGCGCGCCAGCGCATTGCCCATCAGCGCACCCACCGCCGATCGGTTCACCACGGCCAGTGCGTCGGCCAGGGTGCTGCGGCCCTCCAGATTCAGGGTCACGGTGGCCTTGTCATACAGCTTGCTAATCCCTGCGTTGCCGCGCGTGATGGGCACGACCGCGCCGGGGCTGCCCGGATGCACCCAGTTGGCGCGCGCGTTGGCCAAAGTGAGCGTATCCCGGTCCAGCGCCAGATCGCCATGCAACTGGGTCAGCGTGGGCCAGGTCGGCGCGCCCTTTTGCTTTGGAGCCAGGGCATAGGAGTAATTCATATTGCTGAGCGTGGTGGCGATCTGGAACACCCCGGCACGGCCATTGGAAAACGGGAACTGGTCCAAATCGCCCTTGACCTTGAAACTGACCGGCCCAAGCTCCCCGCCGCTGAACGCATCGCGCAGGTAGTTGCGAGTATCCCGGTCCATCGCCGTGGGCAGGTAGCGAGGCAGGCGCGCGGGCAGCAGCCGCGTGAGCTTGCCATCGAGCGCAAGTTCGCCTAATCCAGTCACTGCCGCGCCCTTGCCCGCCTTGGCCACGCCTGCAGTGGGCGTGCGCGGCGCACTCCAAACCAGGGCCAGCTCGCCCGCAGCGTCCGCGTTCACAAATTGCAAACGCGGCATCTCCAGCCGCAAGCGCCCGTCCACCCAACTCCAGCGCAGGCTGGCATCGGCTGTATCCAGCGCCACACGCCCCTCTTCCAGCCAAGTGGGTACGGCCAGCGCCCCTTTTTTGATCGCCCACTGAGCCGTGCCGCCCGTTTGGCTGGCATCAATTTCCGCGTCCAGACCCTCCACACCCAAGCCAGGGAAACCGGCGGCGGCGTAGGGCGCCAGACCCAGCTGGTGCAGCTGCGCCTTCACGCGGTAATCCTTCGGCGCTTCCCACGGGCCCTGCCACTGCAGCGTCGCAGCCTGCACCCAGCCCTTGGGCTGCAAGCCGGTCAGCGCCGCCTGGACAGCAGGGCCCACCGGCATCCGACCGGCGAGTTGCGCGACCCACGCCAGATCGAGTTGCCCAACCGACAGGCTGCCGCGCGCACCGCTGGCTGCGTCCTTGTCCCACAACTGCAAAGTCAGATCGCTGGCGGGCCAGCGCAGACCATCGCGGGTCTGCCCTTGCAAGCCTTTTACGGCGTACTGCACGCCATCGCCATCGAGGCGGCTCAGCGCCACCCGCCCCGCCAATTGACGCAGTTGCAGGGCTTGCCCCTGCGCGCCGAGGCTGGCGTCCAGGTCTTCCAGCGACAGGTCCGCGGTGGCGCCGGTGACAGTTCCCGCCTGCAGATACAGCGCCAGCTGCAGCGCGCCCCGGCCGCTGCGTATACCCTTGGCCGCCTCGACATACGGGGCCAGCACAGCCAAGTCCATCCGGGGCACTGCCAGCTCTGCCTGCCCGCGCCAATCGAGAAAACGCCCGGGGTTTGATGACAGCAGCGGTCGGCTGAACTGCCCGCTCAGGCGCAGCCGTTCACCCCAGGCGGCTGGCGGGCTCGCTTCCACCTGCAGTTCGTGTGCGCGGGCCGAATTGCGCAAGCGCAGCGTGACATCGCTGAAGTCCAGCGGCGCTGCGCCGCGCAATTCGTCCACCCAGCGCAAGTGTCCGCCGGTGACCCGTAATTCTTTTTGCCCCAAAAGCCAGTCCAAGGCCGCGTTGTCTGTGTTGTCGGGGGATTGCACGAGCAACCCGGCGACCCAGATCCGGCCTTGCGGGTCGCGGCGCACCTCCAGGTCCGCACCCTGCAAGGCAATTTGCTCCACCTCGCCCACCAGAAGCGAGGCACTGGAAAACGCCACATGGACCTCGGGCAGCGCCAAAGCCGTGGCCCCCTGCGCATCGAGCAGCCGCACCCCGCGCAAAGCCAGCTCAGGCACCCAGCCGTTGCTGCTGACTTCGATAGCGTCCATTTGCAGGTTCAAACCGCTGCGTTGCTGCGCCTGCTCCAGCAACCAGGGCCGGAACACATCGATTCGCGGCACAATCACAAAATGCAAGGCGCTCCACAACAGTCCCAGCGCCAGCGCCAAAAGCGCCAATGCCCCCACCAGCCAACGACCCGCGCGCGCGGTATAGGCGGACCAAGGGCGGGGCAACGGGGTGTTTTCGGGCATCGTTAAACGTAGTAAACCGTGTCAACGATTATGTTCCCTTGCTATGGCCCCTGCGGTGTCTGATGGCAACCATTCCCGACTGGCCCAAAGGCTGCGCCGCCGCTATGCCGGGGAGCTGGCACTGCTGCCCGCCGGTACACCCACGCGGGATGCGCAAAGCCTGCTCTTAAATGGCCTGCTGGCGCACACGCCCGCCGACCCCGCAGCCGCCCTGCGCATCACCCGGCAACTGGTGCTCGAGCGCCTGCTCACGCTGGACTGCGCACAAGCGCTGCCCCTGGCCGGGGTCACCCAGGCCATGACCGATCTGGCCGAACTCACGTTGGACGCGGCCTATCGACACGCCGACACCGAACTGACCGCCCAACACGGCACGCCGCTGAACCAGGACGGCGCGCCGGCAGGCCTGTGCATTCTGGGCATGGGCAAGCTCGGCGCGCGCGAGCTCAATGTGTCCAGCGACATCGATTTGATTTACGTCTTCGACAGCGACGGGCACAGCGCCGGTGTGGCGCAGCCCGGGGGCCAGCCGCGCGGTGTGATCAGCACCCAGGAATACTTTGGCAAATTGGTGCGCGCCATGCAAACCCTGATCGGCAGCGTGACCGAGCACGGCTTTGTGTTCCGCGTCGACCTGGCGCTGCGGCCCAACGGCAACTCCGGGCCGAACGCGATTTCGCTGGGTGCGCTGGAAGATTATTTTCAAAGCCAGGGCCGGGAGTGGGAACGCCTGGCTTGGCTGAAGGCGCGCGTGGTCGCGCCGCAAGCGGCCATCGGCGCGCCCTGCGCCCGCGCACTGCGCGCGCTGGTCACGCCCTTTGTCTTTCGCCGTTACCTGGACTACAGCGTGTTCGATGCGCTGCGCGTCTTGCACCGCCAAATCCGCGAACACGCGGCCCAGCGCAGCGCCGCCAACCCGCAACGTGCCAATGACGTGAAGCTGTCGCGCGGCGGCATCCGCGAAGTGGAATTCATTGTGCAACTGCTGCAGGTGGTGCGCGGCGGGCAATTTCCGGAGTTGCGCACCCGCCCCACGCTCAGCGCGCTGCAACGCCTGGCTACGGCGCGGTTGCTACCGGCCGACACGGCGCTGGAGCTGGCCCAGTCCTATGTGTTTTTGCGCCAGGTGGAGCACCGCATCCAATACCTGGACGACCAGCAAACCCATGTGCTGCCCACCGACCAGGCCGATCTGCAGTGGATCGCGCACAGCCTGGGGCTGGCCGACAGCACCGCGCTGCTGGCCGCCTTGCACCAGCACCGTGAACGGGTCGCCAAAGAATTCGACGGGCTGCTTGGCGGCGACAAGGAGCAATCTGCCAAAAGTGCAACGGGCACCGTTCCCGCTACCCGCAGCGGTCTGGAGGAGCTGCTGGCCATGCTGGACGCGCCCGCCTATGCCGATTTGCACGCGCGCCTCGCGCTGTGGCGTGCGCATCCGCGTGTAGCGGCCTTGCGCGACGATGCCCGCGAGCGCCTGTGGCGGCTCTTGCTGCGCACCGTGGAATGGTTGCGCGCGGGGGAAGCCAACGTGTCCGGTTGCCTGGCGCTGCTGGATTGGATGGAGACGATTCTGCGCCGCGAAAGTTACCTGGCGCTGCTGCTGGAGCGGCCCCGCGTGCACGCGCGGCTGCTGCGACTGCTGGGCGCGGCGCGGTGGCCCGCGCGTTATCTGCTGAAACACCCGGGCGTGATCGACGAGCTCGCC
>CANIRI010000244.1 GCA_947469815.1 Comamonadaceae bacterium
GCAGGGCGAACCACCACAAACTTGCATTTCTTGACGGCTTTTGCGTTCAAGGTTGCCGGTGTCTCCTCACACACTTTCTCCACTTTGTAAGCGAAGGCCGATGCTGCGTGCACAACGAGGCACCCCACAAAGCAGGTCCGCCACAACGCTGTGCTGGAAAAATTAGACGAAATTTGCATGCTGATTCATCCTCGCGGGTAGCTGCACAGCCCCAATATCCTGGGAACACTGCACACCGCTATTGTTCAACAGGCACGTTAGCAGCGCAAGCGAGGCGCGCAATCACCCATCCAGACGGTGCAAACCCTGCCCTGCAACGGCCTGGACGTGGGCTGGGCTCACCAGATCCGGGGCAATTTCCGCCAGGGGCAGGACCACGAAGGCACGCTGCCACATACGGGGATGCGGAATTTGCAAGTCATCCCGGTCCACCCGATGTTCGCCATAGAGCAGGATGTCCAGATCCAAGGTGCGCGGCGCGTTCCGGTACGGCCGCTCGCGACCAGCCTGCTGTTCAATGGCCTGCAGCGCCGCCAGCAGCGCGTCCGGACTCAGTGCGGTACGGACCTGGAGCACCGCGTTGACGTAATCAGGGCCATCGGCGTCCAGCGGTGCGCTGCCGTACAAGGACGACACCGCCACCGTCACTGTGCCTGGCAACTGCGCCAGGTCCTCAATGGCCTTGAGCACAGCGGCGCGGGGATCGCCCAAGTTGGCACCAACGCCTAGCGTAGCGAGTACCGGATCCGGCATGCTTATTCCGACGGGGGCGTACCGCCTGAAGACACACCGCCATCACCCTTGCCCACGCTGCGGCGACGGCGGCGGCGCTTTTTGGGCGCTTCACCGTCTGAACCCGAATCAGCGCCATCACCCTGTGGCGCAGTCGCCTGCGCATCCGGGGCGGCAGGCCGGGCAGTCGTACCTTCGGGCTGCGGCGCGCGCTGAACCCGGGGCGCACGCGGACGCTTTGCCTGCTCCTGGCGCAACTGCTCTATGAGGTCTTGTTGGATATCGGCGTCGCCGGTACTGAATTCCTGCCACCAGTCCACCAGCGCCTCGTCCACCTCGCCGATGTCGGCGCGCAGGCGCATGAAGTCAAAACCGGCCCGGAATCGCGGCTGGTCCAGCAAACCAAAGGGTGCGCTGCCGGTGCGCTTCTCAAAACGCGGCTGCAGCATCCAAATCTCGCGCATATCGCCCGCCAATTTGCCGCGCCCGGAGACATCGCCAATCCGGTTGTTGAAAACGTCTTCAATCGCATCCTGCAACGCCGGGTGGCTGTGCTCGCGCGCATTCAGGCGGGCATTCCAGCCGTCACGCACATCGGGCCACAGCACGCAGGCCAGCAAAAAGCTAGGGGCTACCGGTTTGCCCTCGCCCACGCGGCGGTCGGTGTCACGCAGCACAGCGTCCACCAGCGGCAGCGCCGCCCGCTCGACCACCAAGTCGAGCAAAGGATAGATACCGCGCGCCACGCCCAGCGTCTGCAACTGCGCAATCGACGCCAGCGAATGCCCGGTTTGCAGCAGCTTGAGCATCTCGTCAAACAGACGGCTTTGCGGCACATCGTCGAGCAACTGGATAGACTTCTGAATGGGCGCGGCCGTTTTGGACTCGAGCTTGAAACCCAGGTGGCTGAGCTTGGCGGCAAAACGCACTGCGCGGATGATGCGCACCGGGTCTTCGCGGTAGCGGGTCACCGGGTCACCAATCATGCGCAGGGTTTTGCTCTTGGCATCTTTGAGACCGTTGTGGTAATCGACCACTACCTGCGTAGCAGGGTCGTAGTACATGGCGTTGATGGTGAAGTCACGGCGCACCGCGTCTTCTTCCTGTGGGCCCCAGACGTTGTCGCGCAGCACGCGGCCGGTGGAATCCACGGCATGCTGCATGCCGGCGAGCTCGCTGCGGCTGGTTTTCTCGTTGCCAGCCACCTGCTCGGCAGCGGCGTTGTCCAAGTAGGCTCGGAACGTGGAGACCTCGATGACCTCGTGCTCGCGGCCGCGCCCATAGACCACGTGCACGATGCGAAAGCGTCGCCCGATGATGAAAGCGCGGCGGAACAACTGCTTGACCTGCTCGGGCGTTGCGTTGGTCGCCACGTCAAAGTCTTTGGGCCGCAAACCCAGCAGCATGTCGCGCACCGCACCGCCGACCACATAGGCCTCGAATCCGGCGCCCTGCAAGGTGCGCACCACGTTGGCGGCGCGCTCGTCGACCATGGCCGGGTCGATACCGTGGGTGCTGGCGGGCACATCCACGCGCTTGCCGAACTTCGAACTGGAGCCCGCGCCCGCTTTACCCAGCAGTTTTTCGATGAATTTTTTTATCATGTTTTGTGTTCATGCGCACGGCAGAAGAGCCTGCCGGGCGGTGGCGCGCGCTCAGTGGGCCGTTCCAAACAGGTCCAGTATGCGCCACCCGCGATTCTGCGCGATCGCACGCAAGGTGTCGTCCGGGTTGGTCGCCACCGGGTTGTTGACCCGCTCGAGCAGCGGCAGGTCATTGATCGAATCGGAATAAAAGCTGCTGTCCACATCACCCCAAGCCAGTCCCTGCTGCGCCAACCAGGACTCGATACGCTGGACCTTTCCCTCCCGAAAACTCGGCACCCCATGCACCAGGCCTTTGAACCAACCGGAATCGGCGTCACGCTGCAACTCCACCGCCATCACCAGATCGGGGCCGAACAGGCGCGCCACCGGGCTCGCGACAAATTCATTGGTGGCGGTGATCACGATGGTGGTTGCGCCCTGCTTTCTGTGGTCTTGCACCAGCTCAATAGCTTGCGGGTGGATTTCGGGCGCAATGATGTCTTGCAGATAGCGGGCGTGCGCGGCCTCTGCGGCAGCCTGACCCTGGGCCAGGAACGCGGCGGTCGCAAAGGCGACATACGCATCAATATCCAGTGTGCCGGCGCGGTAGTCACGGAAGAATTTTTCGTTTTGCCGGTCGAACTCCGAGCGGTCCACCCAGCCCAAACCGGCCGTAAAGCGGCCCCAGGAGTAGTCGGAGTCCAGGGGCAAAAGCGTGTGGTCCAGATCGAACATGGCGATCTTTTTGCGGGTCATAGGCGTTCCAACATGGTTTTGATAAATGGAATAGTGATAGCGCGCTGGGTTTGCAGCGCGAAATGGTCTAACGCGGTGAGCAGGGGCATCAGGCTGCCCAGGTCTCGGCTGAAGCGGTGCAATACAAAGTCCAGGACCTCCTCGCCGAGCACCAGGCCGCGCAGCCGCGCACTGTCCTGCAACACGACACGGACCTGCGCATCGGTGAGCGCTTGCAACTGAAAAATCTGCCCGCCACCCAAGCGGGTGCGCAAATCTTCCCGCAGCACCAGCGCGCGCGGCGCGGTGTTCCCCGTCGCGAAGACAGCACGCTGGTAGGTCTGCGCGTTCACGAACCAGTTGAAGGCGGTGTGTTGCAGCGGGACGTCCAGGGCGTGTACGTCTTCCAACACCACCGCCGACCAGGTCGGATCGAAATCGGCTGCGGCCGGGGAATCCGGGCGCAAGATACCCATGGACTCACCCTTTTCGCCCAAAGCATGCGCCAGCGCGCTGACCAAATGCGACTTGCCGCTGCCCGGCGCTCCGGCAATAAAGCACGTAAGCGCCGAACGCCCAGCACTATGCGCACTGTCATGCAACCACTGGCGCAGATGCGAGACCACTTCGGCATTGGGGCCGGCGAAAAAATTCTCCAGCGTCGGGGTCAGCGGTGTGCCGATATCCAAAGTGATTTGCTGCATCAGATGGTGATCCGCATGCATGGACCCAGCTTCACGGTGCGTCTGCTCCGTCAACTTGTTGTTCTTTCAACCTGGCCACTAGGCGGCGCAGTGCCACCAAAAGCAAAGCACTCAGCGGCAAGGCCAGCAACACGCCAACAAAGCCAAACAATTGCCCAAAGGCCATCAAGGCAAAAATAACCGCCAGTGGATGCAAGCCGATGCGCTCACCGACCAGGCGCGGAACCAACACAAAACTCTCCACAATCTGCCCGATGCCGTACACCACGACCACCACCAGCACCGCGTACTCCAAACCCGCGCCTGAGGCAAATTGCAAAATGCTGGCCACGCTCGCCAGCAGCAAC
>CANIRI010000245.1 GCA_947469815.1 Comamonadaceae bacterium
ATTGTCGCACGGTTGGCCTGCGCACCCGGATTTACAGCACACGCACCTTCACCGAGCGGCCTTTGACGCGCCCGGCGTTGAGCTTGGCGCAGGCGCTGGCCACCAATTCCCGTGCGACGGCGATGAAGGTGCAGAAATCGGTGACCTGTATCTTGCCAATCTGTTCGCGGGTGAAGGCGGCCCCGCCTTCCTCGTTGGTCAGCGCGCCCAGCACATCGCCGGGGCGGATTTTTTCTTTACGCCCGCCCAGCATGAGCAGCGTGCGCATGGGTGGCAGCAAGGGTTGGCCGCTGGCGGGTGTGAGGCTGTTCAACTGCAGCCACACGCTGGAGAACTTTTGGTAAACCTCGATCGCGCCCACCCGACCCATGTCATTCATGGTCGCCAAGCTGATGGCGCGCCCACTCGCACCGGCCCGGCCAGTGCGGCCAACCCGATGAACATGGACCTCGGGGTCAGGTGTGATGTGGACGTTGATCACGGCTTCGAGTTGCGCAATGTCCAGCCCGCGCGAGGCGACGTCGGTGGCCACCAATACCGAGCAGCTGCCGTTGGCAAATTGCGCCAAGACCTGGTCGCGCTCGCGCTGCTCCAGTTCGCCATGCAAGGCCAGCGCGCTAAAGCCCTGGGCTTGCAAAAACGCCTCCAGGTCTTTGCACTGCTGTTTGGTATTGCAAAAGGCCAGCGTGCTGACCGGGCGGAAATGCCGCAGCAGCGCAGCCACCGCGTCCAAGCGCTGGGGCGGCGTGATCTCGATAAATTGCTGGTCAATCGTGACCTGCGCCGCCGTGGCCTGCACGCTGATACGCTGTGGCGTACGCATGAACTGCTGCGCCAACGCGGCAATACCGTCCGGGTAGGTGGCGCTGAAGAGCAAGGTCTGACGCTCTGCCGGGGCTTGCTTGACCACGGTGCGGATGTCGTCCAGAAAACCCATGTCCAGCATGCGGTCCGCTTCGTCGAGCACCAGGGTGTTCAGCCCTTCCAGGGTGAGCGTGGTCCGCGCCAGATGGTCCATCACGCGGCCGGGTGTGCCAACCACAATGTGCGCGCCGTTTTCCAGCGTGGCGCGCTGGCCGCGCAGCGGTACGCCACCGCACAAGGTCACCACTTTGATGTTGTCCTGCGCCCGCGCCAGACGGCGGATTTCGGCACTCACTTGGTCGGCCAATTCGCGCGTGGGGCACAAAACCAGGGACTGCACCGCAAACCAGCGCGGATTGAGCCGCGCCAGCAAAGCCAGCGCAAAGGCGGCGGTTTTGCCGCTGCCGGTTTGCGCCTGGGCAATCAAGTCCTGCCCAGCCAGCGCCGGGGGCAGGGCGGCGGCCTGGATCGGCGTCATCTCCAGGTAGCCGAGTTGCTGCAGGTTCTCCAGTGTTTCGGGGGATAAGGGCAGGCTGGCAAACGCGGTGGGGGTCATGCAGGGATTATGTTCCCCGTGTTCTCGCCGTGTTCCAATAGACGGTGCCTGTTGCCCCGCTGAATCCGTGAATCCCGACGCCCAGTCCCTGTGGCGTGCCCCGCAATGGGCTTTTGCCATTTTGCTGGCGGTGCTGGGCATGCTGGGGCCGTTTTCCATCGACACCTATTTGCCCGGCTTTGCGGCCATGGGCGCGTCGTTGCAAGCCACGCCGCTGCAAATGCAGCAAACCCTCTCGGCCTACCTCATGGCCTTTGCTTTTATGGCCTTGTTCCATGGCGCGATTTCCGACAGCTTCGGCCGCCGCCCGGTGGTTTTGTGGGGTATGGCGGTGTTCACCCTCGCTTCGGCAGGTTGCGCGCTGTCAGAAACGATTGGACAGCTGGTGTTTTTCCGCGCGCTGCAAGGCTTTTCCACTGGCGCGGGCATTGTGATCGCCCGTGCCGTGATCCGCGACATGTACGAGCCCGCCCAGGCCCAGAAAGTCATGAGCCAGGTCACGCTGTTTTTCGGCATTGCCCCGGCGATTGCGCCGCTGATCGGCGGCTGGCTGTTGGTGTGGATCGGTTGGCAGGCGATTTTCTGGTTCCTCACAGCCGTGGGCGTCGCCTTGTGGTTGGCCAATTTCCGCTGGCTGCCCGAGACCTTGCACATCAGCCAGCGCCAGCGTTTCCACCCGCGCAATCTGCTGGCTGGCTACTGGCAACTCGGTGGGGACCGGCGCTTTGTGCTGCTGGCCTTGTCCAGCGGCGTGCCTTTTAACGGCATGTTTTTGTATGTATTGAGTGCGCCGGTGTTTTTGAGCGAGCAATTGCATTTGCTGCCACAGCAGTTTTTTGTGTTTTTTATGTTCACCATCAGCGGCATCATGGGCGGCGCCTGGGTGAGCGGGCGGGTGGCGGGGCGGCGTACGCCCAAGCGGCAGATCCGCGACGGCTTTCTGGTGATGCTGTGCGTGGGCGTGCTCAATGTGGCGGCCAATCTGGTGTTCACCCCCAATGTCTGGTGGGCCATGTTCCCGGTCTGCATATTTGCCTTCGGCTGGGCGCTGATGGTGCCGGCCGTGACGATTCTGGTGCTGGACTTGCACCCCGAGCGCCGGGGCATGGCCTCCTCATTGCACATGTTTGTCGGCACCTCGGCCAACGCCATCGTCGCCGGTCTGGCCTCGCCGCTGGTGATGCATTCCCCGGTGGCGCTGGCAGTGGCTTCTCTGGGGCTGATGTCCGTCGGCCTCGTGTCCTGGATGTACCTGCACCACCGCTGGCCTGAAATCGGCCAGGCCTGAATCGCTGACCTGCGCCGGGGAGGGTGCTGGCATATACTGTAATTAAATACAGTATTTATGCCATGTCTGCCGCACCTTCTTCCCCTTATGCCCACGCCGCCGACCTGCCCGATCAGGTCTGGCGCGCCGCTGCATTGGCTGCGCCGCAGGCGGACACGGTTTCCAGCGGCGACGCGGCGCTCGATGCCCAACTGCCCGGCGGTGGCTGGCCGGTCGGCGCGCTGACCGAGCTGGTGCAAGCGCCGGGTGTGCACCTGGAGTGGCGTTTGCTGCTGCCCGCTTTGTTGCGCTGCGGGCAGGGGCTGGTGGTGCTGGTGGGCGCGCCCGCGCTGGGGACTGCGGCCTTACTGCCGTTTGCGCCCGCGCTGGCTGGATTGGGTTTGCCCTGGCAGCGCTTGCTCTGGCTGCGCGCTGCGCAGGCGCAACTCTGGGTGGCCGAGCAGGCCTTGCGCTGCGCGCCGGTGGACGCGGTGCTGCTCTGGCTGGCGCAGGCGCGGCCGCAGGAATTGCGCCGCTTGCAACTGGCCGCCGCACAGCACCACAAGCTGCTGTTTGTGATGCGCCACAGCGAGGCGGCGCACACCGCATCGCCCGCGGTGCTGCGCCTGCAGCTCGCACCCTGCGCCACACATGCCACGGGCCTGCGCGTGGAGATCCTCAAACGCCGGGGCCCGCCGCTGGCGCAGGCCCTGCACATCCTGCCTGCGCAGGGGCAACTGGCACATGTCCTGGCCGCAGCCCATGTGTCCGTGGCTGCGGCGGTGACCGAAATGGCGTCCCCGGATGTTTTTGCCGATGCGCCCACACTGGATCGCGCTGCAGCCTGAGCCTGTGGCGCAGGCGGATGGTGCTGACGCTCTGCGCGTCTGGGCCTGGCGGGCGCTACGTCTGACGCCTTTGGTTGCGCAGGTGGATGCGGCGCTGGTGCTGGAAGTCTCGGCCAGCGTGCGGCTGTTTGGCGGCGGTGCGGCTTTGCTACAGGCTTTGCTGCACGACGAGGATGCGCCGGCCCCGGTCGCATCCACGCCACGGATGGCGCAAGGCCGCACAGCCTTGGTGGCGCTGGCGCGTTTGCAATTGCCACCGCTGCCACGTCTGCCCATTGACGCCCTGCCGGTGCACACGCTGGCCGCAGCGACTCCGCATCTGCCAACGCTGGCGCGGTTGGGCGTGCATGACTGGGGCAGCTTGCGGGCGCTGCCGCGCGGCGGTATGGCGCGGCGCTTTGGCGCGGCTTTGTTGGACGCGCTGGATTGCGCCTACGGCCAGCGCCCTGAGCCTTACCCCTGGCTCACCGTGCCCGAGGTGTTTGACCAGACATTGGAGCTTGCCGCTCAGGTCGATGCTGCACCCGCTTTGTTGTTTGGCGCGCGCCGCCTGCTGGCGCAGCTG
>CANIRI010000246.1 GCA_947469815.1 Comamonadaceae bacterium
CCGAAATCTTTGGCCACCTGCCCGGACACGCCGCGCCCTTTGAGGTAGTCCACCGCGCGGGTGGCGGTCTTGAGTTCTTTGCGGTAGGCGGCGTTGGCTTTTTCCAGCACATCGCTCAGCGTCTGCTGCCGCTCGCGCTGCGCCGCCGCCCGAGCCCGGTCCTCGGGCGAGGCGTCTTCCTCGGGCACTTGCATGCCGTATTGCTGCGCCAGTTCTTTGACCGCGTCCACAAACCCCATGCCCGAGAAATCCATCAAAAAGCTGATCACATTGCCGTTCTTGCCGCAGCCAAAGCAGTGGTAGAACTGCTTGGACGGGCTGACCGAGAACGAGGGCGACTTCTCCCCGTGAAACGGGCACAACCCCATAAAGTTGGCCCCGCCCTTCTTGAGCTGCACATGCCGCCCGACGATGTCCACCACGTCAGCGCGCGCGACGAGCTCCTGAACAAAAGCGGTGGGGATGGCCATGCTGGGATTGTAGGAAGAGGGTCAGTGCAAGCCCAGAATTCCGTCAATCCCCCAGCACCACCCCCTCACGCCGCGGATCAGCCCCGCCGCTCCAGCCCGCGTCCTTGCGCTGGATGGCCTGGATGCCGCTGGTCAGCGGCACCTGGTGGACTGTGTGGCCGCGCGCGGCGAGTGCTGAGGCGGTGCTGGCGGGAAAGCCGCCGGATTCGAGCAGCAGCACCTCGTCCAGCGCGCTGAAATTGGGCAGGTCGATGGACTCTTGCGGGCTCAGGCCCCAGTCCAGCGTACCCAGCAGCAGCTTGGCGGTGAAGTGGATGATGAGCGCGCCGCCCGGGCTGCCGCCGCTGAGGACCAGTTTGCCAGTGATTTTGTCGAACACCAGCGTGGGCGACATGGACGAGCGCGGGCGCTTGGTTGGCTCGACCCGGTTGGCTATGGGTTTGCCGTCGGGGCTGTTGGGAATGAAGCTGAAATCGGTGAGCTGGTTGTTGAGCAAAAAGCCGCCGATCAGGCCCACGCCCCGGTTGACCATGATGTGCGCACCCCAGGCGGCTTCGATGCTGCTGGTCATGGCCACGGCGTTGCCGTAGCCGTCCACCACCGAGATGTGCGAAGTGCCGTGTTCGATTTGCGCGGGCATGGGTGCGTAGGCAACCGGCTTGATGGTGCCTGTGGGGTCGCCCGCCGTAGGCTGGGGCATGCGCGGGCCTTTGAGATTGATCAGGCGGGCGCGCTTGGCCAGGTAAGCCGGCTCCAGCAGGCGCGACCAACTGCCGCCGGGCGGTACAACGAAGCTCGGGTCGCCGACATACAACTGCCGGTCGGCCAAGGCCAGGCGCGCGGCTTCGGTGTAGGCGTGCAGCCAATCGGGCGTGGGTTGCCCGTCTTGCAACGCTGGCGGCAGCTCGCCCAAGGCCCGCAGCGTGCCCAGAATCTGGCCGATAGCCAGTTGCCCGGAGCTTGGCGGCGGCATGCCGCAAATGCGGTATTCCCGCTGCTGCGCTGGCACGGGGTAGTCAAAGCACAGCGGCTCGCGCACGTACACGCGGTAGTTGGACATATCCAGCGGGGCCAGCGTGCCGGGGTTGGTGGGGTGTTTGCGCACCACATCCGCCATGCGCTGCGGCAGCTCACCCAGCATGAGCGCGTTGCTGCCTTCACTGGCGATCCGGGTGAGCACGGCGGCCAACTCTGGATTGGTCAGCACATGGCCTTGGGGCCAGGGTTTGCCTTGGCTGTCATACAAGTACCGGGAGGCCACCGGGTCCAGCCGCAGCGACTTGTCGGCTGCAAGCAGCGTGGCCATGCGCTCGCTGATGGGAAAGCCCTCGGTGGCGATGCGGATCGCCGGCGCGAACAACTTGGCCCAGCCCAGGCGCCCATGTTGTTGATGCGCCATGGAAAGCATGCGCACCAGGCCTGGAATACCCACCGCGCGCCCGCCGATCAGGGCTTGCTCGAAGGACATGGGCGCGCCCTTGGCATCTAGAAATAGGTCGGGTCGGGCCGCGGAAGGTGCTGCCTCGCGTCCGTCAAAAGCCTGGGTTTTTTTGCCGTCAAAGTGCAGCAAAAAACCGCCACCGCCGATGCCGCTGCTTTGCGGTTCGACCACGCCGAGCACCATTTGCACGGCAATCGCTGCGTCCACCGCGCTGCCGCCGGCCCGCAAGATTTCGTAACCGGCTTGTGTTGCCAGTGGATTGGCCGCCGCGACGGCAAAGGTACTGGACTGGAACGCTGCATTTTGTACCCGTGCGCTGGGGAGCTCGGGCTGCACGGGCAGACTCTGCGCATGCGCGCCGCCCGGACCGGTGAGCAGAGCTGCCAGCCAAAGCAAGCGTGGGAGCGCGGCGCGCGAGGGTGGTCGGTTGATGCGCAGAGCCATGGGTGGTCTTACTTGGATTTGGGCACCCGCCCCAGCAGATAAAACTCGGGGTTGGGCATCATGCTGCTGACGTTGGCCATGCGGTTGGACAGGCCGAAGAATGCGGTGATACCGGCAATGTCCCAGATGTCTTCATCGTCAAAACCGTGGGCGTGAAGGGTCGCGAAGTCGGCGTCTTCGACGCTGTGGCTGTGCAGGCAGACCTGCATCGCAAAGTCCAGCATGGCGCGCTGGCGCGGGCTGATGTCGGCTTTGCGGTAGTTCACCGCCACCTGGTCAGCCACCAACGGCTTTTTCTCGTAAATACGCAATATCGCCCCGTGCGCCACCACGCAATACAAACACTGGTTGGCGGCGCTGGTGGCGGTGATGATCATTTCGCGCTCGCCTTTGGTCAGGCTCGATTCGGCGCGCAGCATCAGCGCGTCGTGGTACGCAAAAAACGCCCGCCATTCGGCCGGGCGGCGCGCCAGCATCAAAAACACATTGGGCACAAAGCCCGATTTTTCCTGCACTTCCAGAATTTTCTCGCGAATATCCTGGGACAGGGTGTTCAGGTCGGGGAGGGGGTAACGGGGCATGGAATGGTCCAGTGGCGGGGTCTGCGGAGCATTATGGGGCGCTGCGGCTTCCGGCTGAAAGGGCTAACCGTAGAATGAGCGAGGCCATTTTTGCATTGCGACTTTGAAGCATCGGAGAACCCCAGCGTGAACAAGATATATCCCAGCGCCGCCGCGGCGCTTGACGGCATCGTCCGCGACGGACAGCTCATTGCGGTCGGCGGCTTCGGTTTGTGCGGCATCCCCGAGGCCTTGATTGACGCGCTGCGCGACAGCGGCGTACAAAACCTGACGGCTATTTCCAATAACGCCGGGGTCGACGACTTCGGCCTGGGCAAGCTGCTGCAGACGCGGCAGATCAAGAAAATGATTTCCAGCTACGTGGGCGAGAACAAAGAGTTCGAACGCCAATACCTGGCCGGTGAGCTGGCCCTGGAATTCACGCCGCAGGGTACGCTGGCGGAGAAGCTGCGCGCCGGGGGCGCGGGCATTCCAGCCTTTTTCACCAAAACCGGCGTGGGCACCATCGTCGCCGATGGCAAGGAGCTGCGCGAGTTTGATGGCGAGACCTATGTGATGGAGCGCGCGCTCATTCCCGATGTGGCTTTGGTCAAAGCCCACCGCGCGGACAAATCCGGCAATTTGCAGTTCCGCCTGACCGCGCGCAACTTCAACCCGGCCGTGGCCATGGCCGGCAAGATCACGGTGGTGGAAGTGGAAGAAATCGTGGAGACCGGCGCGATCGCTCCGGACGATGTGCACCTTGCGGGCATTTATGTGCACCGGCTGGTGCTCAATGCCACCCCGGAAAAGCGCATCGAGAAACGCACGATTTCAGAGAAAGCAGGAGCCTGACCATGAGCTGGACCCAAGACCAAATGGCCGCACGCGCGGCCCACGAGCTGGAAGACGGCTTTTATGTCAACCTCGGCATTGGCATTCCCACACTGGTCGCCAACCATGTGCCGGCCGACAAGGAAGTTTGGCTGCAAAGCGAAAACGGCATGTTGGGAATTGGCCCCTTTCCCACCGAAGACACGGTGGACGCCGACCTGATCAATGCCGGTAAGCAGACGGTGACCACGATCGCGGGCTCCAGCATTTTTGGCAGCCACGAGAGCTTTGCCATGATTCGCGGCG
>CANIRI010000247.1 GCA_947469815.1 Comamonadaceae bacterium
GGCAATGCGGTCCATTCGGTTTTCACACCCATCTCTTTAGCGACCTCGTTCATCAGGTCCATGTTGAGGCCCACATGCGTGCCAGCATCGATGAAGTCGAAAGGTGCGAAAGCGGTCTCGGTGCCGATTTTCAGGACGCCGGACGCTTTGGTGCGAGCCAGCGCGTCTTGCGCCTGTGCGCCCATTGCCAGGCCCAATGCCAGGGATGCGCCCAAAAGGGTTTTCAGTACTAGCCGTTTGCTCATGGTGAACTCCAATCAAAAAAGAAACAGGGAATCAGCGCTTGGCACGGTCAGGAATCAGACCGGGCCCCAGAGGAACTTCGAAACCGGGGCGTTGGATATGGTGTCTATGGCACGTCCTTTCAAAGTATACGGTTGGGTATCCGAACAAAACAGGCTTCAGGCCGGGGTCCACAGCAGGGGTAAACCCGCGATTTGTTGCAACAGCCGTGCCAGCGAACCATCCCGCACCAGCGCGGTGGCATGGGCGATGTCGGGCGCGAGGTAACGGTCTTGCTGCATTTTCGGAACCTGCTGGCGCAACAAAGCGTGCACCTGCTCCAACACAGGTGAGCTGTGCAAGGGCCGCAAAAAATCAATGCCCTGGGCGGCTGCGAGTAACTCGATACCCAGAATGTGCGCGGTGTTGTCCACCATGGCCTGCAAGCGGCGCGCCGCAAACGTGGCCATGGACACATGGTCTTCCTGGTTGGCGCTGGTGGGCAGGCTGTCCACGCTGGCCGGATGCGCCAGCGATTTGTTCTCCGAGGCCAGCGCGGCAGCCGTCACATGCGCAATCATGAAGCCGCTGTTCAAGCCCGCGTCCTCGGTCAAAAAGGGCGGCAGGCGCGAGACGCTGCTGTCAATCAACATGGCGATGCGGCGCTCGGCAATCGCGCCCACTTCGGCAATCGCCAGCGCCATGCCGTCAGCAGCCAAAGCTACGGGTTCAGCGTGGAAATTGCCGCCCGACAGCATGGCCTGGTCTTCCGCAAAAACCAGCGGGTTGTCGGTGACCGCATTGGCCTCGATCAGCAGCACCCGGGCAGCGTGGCGCAGCTGGTCTAAACAGGCACCCACCACCTGCGGTTGGCAGCGCAGGCAATACGGGTCTTGCACCCGGTCATCGCCGTGCAGGTGCGAGTTACGGATTGCGCTACCCGCCAGCAGCGCGCGGTAATACTGGGCCACGTCGATCTGGCCGGGCTGGCCGCGCAGCGCGTGGATGCGCGGATCAAACGGGCCGTCACTGCCGCGTGCGGCGTCAATCGTCAGCGCACCAATGACCAGCGCGGCTTCCAGCACCGGCTCGAACACCAAGAGCGCATGCAGGGCCAGCGCGGTCGATGTTTGCGTGCCGTTGATCAAGGCCAGACCTTCTTTCGGGCCGAGAACCAGCGGCGCAATACCTGCGGCTTGCAAGGCCCCCAGCGCGGGAAGCGGCGCACCATCCACCAGCATGAAGCCCTCGCCCATCAGCGCCAGCGTCATGTGCGCCAGCGGGGCGAGGTCACCCGATGCGCCCACCGAGCCTTTGGACGGAACCCAGGGCACCAGCCCGGCGTTGTAAACAGCCATCAGCGTGTCAATCACCACCTCGCGCACGCCGGAATAACCGCGCGCCAGGCTGGCCGCCTTGAGCGCCAGCATCAAACGCATCACGGCGGGCTGCAGCGGCTCGCCCACGCCCACGCAGTGCGAGCGGATCAGGTTGAGCTGCAGCGTGGCCAGTTGCGACTTGCTGATGCGCTGATTGGCCAGTTTGCCAAAACCGGTGTTCACGCCGTAGACCGGCGCATCGCCGTCGGCCGCGTTTTGCACCACCTGCTGGCTGGCGCGGATGGCCGCGCGGCTGGCGTCTAACAGTTGCAGCGACACCGTATCGGCGTGGATCGCCATCAGCTGCTCCAGCGTCAGTGCGCCGGGGGTGATGGTGATGGCGCTGCGCATCTCAGCGGGCTTTCATGGGCAGGTTCAGACCCTGCTCGCGGGCGCATTGCTCGGCAATCGCGTAGCCCGCATCCGCGTGGCGCATCACGCCGGTGGCGGGGTCGTTCCAGAGCACGCGTTCCAAGCGCTCGGCGGCTGCGGGCGTACCGTCGGCGACGATGACCACGCCGCTGTGTTGGGAGTAGCCCATGCCCACGCCGCCGCCGTGGTGGATGCTGACCCAGGTCGCGCCGCTGGCGGTGTTGAGCAAGGCGTTGAGCAGCGGCCAGTCGCTGACTGCGTCCGAGCCGTCTTGCATGGCCTCGGTCTCGCGGTTGGGCGAGGCCACCGAGCCGCTGTCCAGGTGGTCGCGTCCGATGACGATGGGGCCTTTCAGCTCGCCCGTGCGCACCATTTCGTTAAACGCCAGTCCGGCCAGATGCCGCTCGCCCAGGCCAATCCAGCAAATGCGTGCGGGCAGGCCCTGGAACGCAATCCGCTCACCCGCCATGTCCAACCAGCGCAGCAAACCGGCGTTGTGGGGAAAGAGTTCTTTCATCTTGGCGTCGGTCTTGCGGATGTCCTCGGGGTCGCCGCTCAGCGCCACCCAGCGGAAGGGGCCAATGCCCTTGCAAAACAGGGGCCGCACATAGGCCGGCACAAAACCGGGGTAGTCAAAGGCGTTGGCTACGCCATAGTCTTTGGCTACTTGGCGCAGGTTGTTGCCGTAGTCCACCGTCGGGATGCCCATGGCATGGAAGTCCAGCAGCGCGCGCACATGCACTGCGCACGATTCGCCTGCAGCCCGCGTGAGCACGGCGTGCTGCGCCGGGTCTTTTTGCGCCGCCTTCCATTCCGCCACGCTCCAACCGGCGGGCAGGTAGCCGTTGATGATGTCGTGCGCCGAGGTCTGGTCGGTCACGATGTCCGGGCGCGGGCCACCGGCTTTGGCACGGCGCGCCAGCTCGGGCAGCAGATCGGCGGCATTGCCGCACAGGCCGATGGAGACCGCTTCTTTGCGCGCGGTGTGGTGGGCAATCAAGGCCAACGCCTCGTCCAGATCGGCGGCCTGCTTGTCCAGGTAGCGGGTGCGCAGGCGGAAGTCGATGCTGCTTTGCTGGCACTCAATGGTCAGCGAGCAAGCTCCGGCAAAGGTGGCGGCCAAAGGCTGCGCACCGCCCATGCCGCCCAGTCCGGCAGTCAGCACCCAGCGCCCGGCCAAGTCGCCGCCGAAATGCTGGCGACCGGCTTCCACAAAGGTCTCGTACGTGCCTTGCACGATGCCTTGCGAGCCGATGTAAATCCAGCTGCCCGCCGTCATCTGGCCGTACATCATCAGCCCGACGCGGTCGAGTTCGTTGAAGTGCTCCCAGGTCGCCCACTTGGGCACCAGGTTGGAATTGGCAATCAGCACGCGCGGCGCACCGGTATGCGTGCGGAACACGCCCACCGGTTTGCCGCTTTGCACCAGCAGGGTTTCGTCGGCCTTCAGTGTGCGCAGGCTGTGGGCGATTCCGTCAAAACAGGCCCAGTTGCGTGCCGCCTTACCGATGCCGCCATAGACCACCAGCGCGTCCGGGTTCTCGGCCACCTCGGGGTCCAGGTTGTTGTGCAGCATGCGGTAGGCCGCTTCGATTTGCCAGTTGGCGCAGCTCAATGTTGGCCCGCGCGGCGCACGCACCACTCGGGCCTGTGAGTCAGCAAAAGGAGGCAGCGCGGCTGCGGGAAGGGATGCATTCATGGTGGGAACAGGTCTTTGGCGGTCATGTGCCGGGTGGCACTTAAGGGTTTCTCAGGATAGTGTAGTTGTCTATACAACTTATAAACTAGCGGGAAAACCCTGAGGCGCCACGCCACCATGTCCAACTCCGATGTACCGGCTTACGAGCAGGTGAAAGCTTTTGTCAAAGCCCAAATTCACAGCGGTGACTTGCGCCCGGGCGACCCGGTTCCCAGCGAAGCCGCGCTGCAACAGCAATTCGGCTTGAGCCGCATGACGGTCAACCGCGCCATGACCGAACTCGCCGCCGAAGGACTGCTCACGCGCATGCGCGGCTCGGGCACGGTGGTGGCGCAGTGGCACCGCATCAGCAGCACGCTGGCGGTGCGCGA
>CANIRI010000248.1 GCA_947469815.1 Comamonadaceae bacterium
CGGTGTTTCCCGCCGACCGGCTGCAGCGCCTGCGCCACGGGCTCAGCCTGGACGGCCAGCCGCTCAAGCACGCCAAGGTGGAATGGCAAAACCCGCAGCAACTGCGCTTTGTGCTGCATGAGGGCAAAAAGCGCCAGATCCGGCGCATGTGTGAGCAGGTCGGGCTGAAAGTCGTCGGCCTGAAAAGGGTGCGCATCGGCCAGGTCATGCTGGGGCATTTGCCGGTGGGACAATGGCGCTATCTGGCACCGCACGAGCGTTTTTGACGCAGCGCGCGGCGTCCTGAGGCCGCCCAGCCTTGAAAATCGGATGCCCGGCCCTATCTCCCCGCAAGGCCTTGCCGGCCCCAACGGTAATTTCTTCCTCAGTTTCCAACGACCATGACCAAACAAACCCTGAATTTCCAAGCCGAAGTCGCACAACTGCTGCACCTGGTAACCCATTCGCTGTATTCCAACAAAGAGATTTTTCTGCGCGAGCTGGTCTCCAACGCATCCGACGCCTGCGACAAGTTGCGCTTTGAGGCGCTCAACAACAGCGCTTTATTCGACGGCGATACCGAGTTGCAGCTCAAGGTCACGCTGGACAAAGAAGCCAAGACCCTGACCATCACCGACAACGGCATTGGCATGTCGCAGCAGGAAGCCATCGACAACCTGGGCACCATCGCTAAAAGCGGCACCAAAGATTTCGTCAGCAAATTGAGCGGCGACCAGAAAGCTGATTCGCAGTTGATCGGCCAGTTTGGCGTGGGCTTTTATTCGGGCTTCATCGTGGCCGACAAGATCACGGTGGAGTCGCGCCGCGCCGGGCTGCCTGCCAACGAAGCCGTGCGCTGGATCAGCGATGGCGGCGCCAGCGGCGGCGCGTTCGAAGTCGAGTCCATCACCCGCGCCGCGCGCGGCACCAGCGTCACGCTGCACCTGCGCGACGACGCCATGGACTACGCCCAACCCTGGAAGGTCAAGGGCATCATCGGCAAGTATTCCGACCACATCAGCCTGCCCATCCTCATGGAAAAAGAGGAATGGAAAGACGGCGAACTGATAGACCCGAACGACGAAAAAGGCGGCCGCCAACCCGGTGGCATGGTCAAAACCGGCGAATGGGAAACCGTCAACAAGGCCAACGCCATCTGGGCCCGCGCCAAGAAGGACATCAGCCAGGAACAGTACGAGGACTTCTACAAACAGATCAGCCACGATTCCGAGCCGCCCCTGTCACACACGCACAACCGGGTCGAAGGCAGTACCGAATACACGCAACTGCTCTACCTGCCTGGCAAAGCGCCCATGGACTTGTACAACCGCGACAAAACCGCCGGGATCAAGTTGTACGTGAAACGCGTCTTCATCATGGACGACGCCGAAGCGCTGATGCCGACCTATTTGCGCTTTGTCAAAGGCGTAGTCGATTCGGCCGACCTGCCGCTGAACGTCAGCCGCGAGTTGCTGCAGGAGAGCCGCGACGTCAAAGCCATCCGCGAAGGCTGCACCAAGCGCGTGCTGGGCATGCTGGAAGAGCTGGCCAAACATGACAAGGCACCAGCGGAATCTGCCGACGGCGTGACCGATGTGGTCAGCGACGAAGACAAAGCGCTGGCGGGCAAATACACCCGCTTCTACAACGAGTTCGGCGCCGTGCTCAAAGAGGGCCTAGGCGAAGACTTTGCCAACAAAGACCGCTTGGCCAAGTTGCTGCGCTTCGCCTCGACCAGCAGCGACACAGCCAGCGTTTCATTTGCCGACTACAAAGCCCGCATGAAGGAAGGTCAGGAGGCGATTTACTACATCACCGCCGACACCTTGGCCGCCGCCAAAAACAGCCCGCAGCTGGAAGTCTTCAAGAAAAAAGGCATTGAAGTGCTGCTCATGACCGACCGCGTGGACGAGTGGGCGCTGAACTACCTGAACGAGTTTGACGACACCCCGCTGCAAAGCGTGGCCAAAGGCGCGGTGGATCTGGGCACACTGCAAGACGAAGCCGAGAAGAAGGCCGCAGAAGACGCGGCCGAAACCTTTAAGCCGACACTGGCTAAGCTGAAAGAAGCGCTCAAGGACAAAGCCGAAGACGTGCGCGTCACCACCCGGCTGGTGGACAGCCCGGCCTGTCTGGTGGTGCAAGACCACGGCATGAGCACCCAACTGGCGCGCATGCTCAAGCAGGCCGGTCAAAAGGCCCCGGAGGTCAAGCCTGTGCTGGAAGTCAACGCCGACCATCCGCTGGTGAAGAAGCTGGAAGGCTCGGTGCACTTCCACGATCTGGCACACATCCTGTTTGACCAGGCTTTGCTGGCCGAAGGCGGTATGCCGGATGACCCGGCGGCCTATGTGAAACGGGTGAACGCGCTGCTGGCATAAGGCCTAAGGCCTGCGGTTCAGGACGCCGCCCAGCGAGGGGGGCGCTTTTCCAGGAAAGCGGCGAAGCCCTCGCGGGCATCGTCCGTGGTTCTGGCGCGGCTGATGGTCTGGGCGCTCAGTTCACGCGCCGCTTCTCCGACCGGCCCTACGTTGAGCTGCCCGAAAAAATCTTTGATCGCGTGCTGCGCCTGCGGGCTGCCTTGCAGCAGAGCCTGCATGGCCGCGTCCACGGCGGCATCCATATCCGGGGCGGGCACCACCTGCTGCACCAAACCGATGGCCAAGGCCCGCTGCGCGTCGATGCGCTCGGCCATCAAGGCCAGGGCCTTGGCCTGGCGCAGTCCCACAGCGTTGACCAAGTAGGGGCCGATGACGGCCGGCAAGATGCCCAGGCGCGCCTCGGTCAATGCGAAGCGGGCGTCTTCGCTGGCAATGGCCAGATCGCAGGCGCACACCAAGCCCACGCCTCCGCCCAGCGCCGCGCCCTGTACCCGCGCAAGCGTAGGTTGAGGCATCTGGGCAAGGCGCGCGAGCATCGCCGCGAAGCGCCGCGCATCAGCCAAATTGTCGGCCTCGCTGGCCTGGCTGGCGCGCTGCATCCACTGCAAATCTGCCCCGGCGCTGAAGTGCTTGCCCTGCGCCGACAAGACCACCACGCGCACGTCGCGGTTGGCCGCCAGCGCGGCGAAAGCGGCGTCGAGCTCGCCAATCATCTGTTCATCGAAAGCGTTGAACACCGCAGGCCGGGCCATCTCGACCCAGGCCACGCCACCGCTGCGCACCGCAAGCTGCAAGGTGGAAAATTGATCTTTCATGCTGCAATCCCTCAAAAAGCCCTACCGGCTCCGACTGTAGAACACGGACCGCGCCGCTGGCTACACTGCCAGCTTTATCAACTACGCCACCTCGCCATGACCTTTTTGATCCGTACCCGCACCCTGTTGGCCGCCTCGGCCCTGATCATGTCCCACGCCGTGTGGGCAGAAGACGCTGCCTTGGCCGCCGCAGCCAAAGAGCCCGGTGCCACCCAAACCGCCAGCGGCCTGGTTTACCGTGCACTCAAAGACGGGACCGGCGCCAGCCCGAAAGCCACGGATCTGGTCAAGGTGCATTACAAGGGCACTTTCCCCGACGGGCGCGAGTTCGACAGCTCTTACAAACGCAACGAGCCGACGGAATTTCCCTTGAACCAAGTCATTCCCTGTTGGACCGAGGGCGTGCAGCGTATGAAGGTTGGTGGTAAAGCCAAGCTCACCTGCCCATCGACCATTGCCTACGGCGCACGCGGTGCGGGCAATGTGATCCCGCCCAATGCCACGCTGCTGTTTGAGGTGGAGCTTCTGGGAATCAACGGGAAATAAAGACCCCGGGCGTTTCAGCCCTTGGCCGCTTGTAAAAGCTGCCGGGTGGCCTGGGCTTCGGCGCGCGCAGCCAATGCGAAATCGCTGCCGCTGCTGGCGTACAACACGCTGCGGGAGCAGTTCACCACGATGGGGCCGCTGACTTCGACTGCCGACCTGCGGTAACCGGCCTGCACCGTTGCGTGGGCGTCCCCGCCCTGTGCTCCAACACCCGGAATCAACAAGGGCAAGGTTGGGGCCAAGTCCCGCACGCGGGCCACTTCGGCTGGATAGGTTGCACCCACTACCAGCCCGAGTTGGCCGTTGCGGTTCCA
>CANIRI010000249.1 GCA_947469815.1 Comamonadaceae bacterium
GGCTGGCGTTTAGCACTGACAGCCACCAGACCTCGGCACCGAGTTCCGCCACCACGCTCACGGGGCGCAGCAGCGCAAACTGCCCCACGCACAGCACGCAGGCCACGCAACTGGCCAACCCGACCAGACGCAAAGCACCCAGGCGGCGCACCAGTTCCCCGCTGTAGGACAGGTACAAGGCGTAGCTCACCGCGCTGCCAAAAACCAAGGCCGCGCCCATGCCTACCCCGCCATCCGCGCCGGTCAGGTTCACTTCATGGACAAACACCGCTACGACGCCCGCATAGCTGACCGCCATACCCGTCCACTGGTGGCGGCTGGCGCGCTTGCCGTACAGCAGCATGCCCAGCAGCAACACCAGGGTGGGATACAAATACAAAATCAGCCGCTCCATCGACGCGCTGACGTATTGCAGCCCGGCAAAGTCCAGAAAGCTGGCCAGGTAATAGCCGCAAAACCCCAGCCACACCACACCCATCCACTCGCGCACGCTTAAACGCACCGGAACCGATCCTTTGCGGTGCTGGGTCCACCAGACCATGGCCATGAAAAACGGCAAGGCCAGCAGCATGCGCAGCATCAAAAACGTGACGGTATCCACCCCGTGCCGGTAGGCCAGCTTGACGATGATGGCCTTGCCCGAAAAACCGATGGCACCCAGCATCCCCATGGCCAGCCCTAAGGCCATAGGCGAGTTGGCCACGGGGGCCTCAGTCTGTGCGGATGGATTCAACGCGGCGTGACCAGAGGGCTGTCAGCCCAGGGCGCGCTGCAGGCGGATTTCTTCAACCTTCACGCCGCCAATCGGCACCGTCTTGGCAGTGGCCATTTCGCGTTTGAAACCGGCCAACTCGAAAAAGCGCAAAGCGCGGTCATTGGCGAGCGGCAGCCAGACGCTGACATGGGTGCATTCCTCGTCCACAAGGCCCTCCAGCGCCGCATCCCACAAGGAGAGGCCGGCACCCAGGCCCCAGAAATCAGTATCCACATACATGGCCCAGATTTCGCCCATGGTGGCTGGTGTGCCCTCGTCACGGCTGCGGTCATAGCCCACAAAACCAATGATCTTCGCGCCGTGCAGGGCCACCTGCACCTGCGGCTCGGCGTACTGAATGGCCTCAGACCAATAGCGCTCGCGCTCGGCCAAGGGCATGATGGCCACGTCCAAGTCGCCCAGCATGCCTTTGAACGCCTCTTTCACGGTGGCGTTGTGCAGTTGGGCAATGGCTTTGGCATCGCGGGTGGTGGCGGGGCGGACGTCGAAAACAGAGGTAGCCATAAGGTGAAAAGGGCAGCAGCGCCCTGGTTGAACAAAACAGCACCCATTGTCGCAGGGACCGGCGTGCGCGCCTGCACTGCACATCCCCAGGGCGCTAAGATGCCGCGCGCAACAGGCCACGCTGGGAGGCGTAACTGGTGCGCATCGGCCCCCTACCCCAACCGCAACGAGATCCCTTCATGACCATTTCCATGTACCTGGCCAGCGCACCGCGCATTGCCAACGCCCTGAACAACCTGATCCACCTGCTCGATATCGCGCAAAAACATGTGGACGCCAAAAAAATTGACGTCACCACGCTGACCCATTTCCGCCTGTTCCCCGACATGCTGCCCATGAGCCGCCAGGTGCAGATTGCCTCCGACACCGCCAAGGGCGTCATGGCCCGGCTGGCCGGGGTCGACATCCCCGCTTATGAGGACAAAGAAGTCACGCTGGCCGACCTGCAGGCCCGTCTGGCTAAAACCGTGGCTTTTGTGAACAGCTTCACCCCCGCGCAAATTGACGGCACCGAAGACAAAGCCATCGTGACCAAGCGCGGAGAGACTGAGACCCACTACACCGGCATGCAGTTTTTGCTGGGCCACGCCCTGCCCAATGTCTATTTCCACAGCTCCATGGTCTACGCCATCCTGCGCCACAACGGCGTGGAAATCGGCAAGCGCGATTACCTGGGCAAGCCCTGAAACCTGCCGCGCCGGTCAGCGGTGTGGACATCGTCTTCGCCGACGACAGCCTGCTGATCTTGCACAAACCGCCCGGCCTTTTGGCCGTGCCGGGCCGTGGCGCCGATAAGCAAGACTGCCTGAGCGCGCGGGTGCAAGCGCTGCACCCCGATGCCTTGGTGGTTCACCGGTTAGACATGGCCACCAGCGGCCTGATGCTGATGGCGCGTGGTGCGCACATGCAGCGGGCTTTGAGCGCGCTGTTTGAAGCCCGCCAAATCGATAAAACCTATGTGGCAATCGTGGACGGCCTGCTCGCCGTGGACCCCCTCTGGCAGCTGATCGATCTGCCGGTTTGGGCGGACTGGGAAGCCCGCCCCCTGCGCCGCGTGGATCCGCGCGGCCAGTCCAGCCAGACCCGCTGGCGCTGTGTGGCGCAGGTGGATGGGCCAACTCCCGCCAGCCGGTTAGAGCTGCAGCCCATCACCGGTCGCAGCCACCAACTGCGCGTGCATCTGCAGGCCCTGGGGCATCCCATCCTGGGCGATGCGCTGTATGCGCCGCCGGATATCGCCGCCCAAGCACCCCGCCTGCTACTGCACGCCCGCGATCTGGCTTTTGTACATCCGCTGACCGGTGCCCGCCTGGCCTTCACGACGGCAGCTGGCTTTTGACGCCTGCGCGCCGAAACACCCAGCGCCTAAAATCCACCAGTGACCTCCATCCTGAACGCCGACCTGCATTGCCACTCCGTGGTCTCTGACGGCACCCTGACCCCTGAAGAACTTGCCGCGCGCGCAGCCGCCAATGGCGTGGAGTTGTGGGCCTTGACCGACCATGACGAAGTCGGCGGCCAAGAAAGGGCCGCAGCAGCCGCCAAGGCCTGCGGTATTCGCTACCTTTGCGGGGTTGAGGTTTCAGTCACCTTTTTGAACCAGACGGTCCACATCGTTGGGCTGGGCGTGGACCCAGAGAACACCGCGCTGCGCGCAGGCCTGACCGCCACGCGGGGCGGCCGAACCGCGCGGGCGCGGGACATGGCGGCCGAATTGGCGCGGGTGGGCATTCCCGGCGTCTTTGAGGGCGCGCTGAAGTACGTGGGCAACCCGGAGCTGATTTCGCGCTCGCACTTTGCGCGCTACCTGGTCGAGGCCGGAATCTGCCCGGACACCAATTCTGTCTTTCGCAAGTACCTGGCACAGGGCAAGCCCGGCTACGTGCCGCACCGCTGGGCCAGCTTGGGCGATGCGGTGGGCTGGATCACCGGGGCTGGTGGCGTGGCGGTGATTGCGCATCCGGCGCGCTACAAGTTCAGCGCCAATGAGGAATTCGCGCTGTTCACCGAATTCAAAGGCCATGGCGGCGCCGGTGTGGAGGTGGTGACCGGCAGCCACACCAGCGCCGAGTACCTGACCTACGGAGCCGCCGCCACCGATTACGGCCTGGCCGCATCCCGTGGCAGCGACTTCCACAGCCCCAATGAAAGCCACACCGATCTCGGCAGTCTGCCCTATCTGCCGGGGACACTCACGCCAGTCTGGGAGTTGCTGGCTTCGCGCATCCACTGAGCGCATCCTGCGCACAGCCCGGTATGGCCCAACTGTTTGAAGTCCACCCGGACAACCCGCAAGCGCGCCTGCTCAAGCAAGCCGTCGCCATGCTGAAAAAAGGCCAGGTCCTGGCCGTACCGACGGACTCCAGCTACGCCCTGGTCTGCCACCTCGACGACAAAGCCGCCGCTGACAGCCTGCGCCGCATCCGGGGCGTGGACGACAAACACCACCTCACGCTGTTATGCCGCGACCTGAGCGAATTGGCCAGCTACGCCCGGGTCGACAACCGGCAGTTCCGCTTGCTCAAAAGCGCCACGCCCGGCCCCTACACCTTCATCCTCGAGGCCAGCAAAGAGGTGCCGCGCCGCCTGAGCCACCCGGCGCGCAAAACCATAGGCCTGCGGCTGCCCGACCACAAAGTCTTGCAGGACCTGCTGGCCCTTCTGGGCGCGCCGCTGCTGGCCACCACCCTGATTCCCCCCGGAGAAACCGATGCGCTGAATGATGCGCAAGACATCCGGGAACGCTTTGAACACC
>CANIRI010000250.1 GCA_947469815.1 Comamonadaceae bacterium
CAGTACTCTTTCTCCACCGATCCGAAGTTGCGCGCAGCGCCATCGGGCCACACGGTGAATGTCCGCGAGGTGCGCTTATCCGCCGGAGCGGAGTTTGTGGTGATGATTTGCGGCGACATCATGACCATGCCGGGGCTGCCCAAGGAGCCTGCGTCGATGCGCATTGACATCGATGATGACGGGAAGATTTCGGGATTGTTCTAAGTTACAGTTCGGCGTAGAACGTATAGCTTTGCACCTTGAGGGGATCACATGATCAGATGCAAAAGACCACATCGCTTCCGAACGCAGGAGACGCAATGACCATTCCGAGTCGGCCGGTTTACGAAAACCTGCATGCATTAGCGGGGTCATCGCACCTGCTGGTAGCCGATGGTGCCGGTGGCCAGGCCATTCTGGACTTCGCACGCCAGCTCCCCGCCGATTGGTTTGCCGCCGCCCACATCATCTACGTCGCCCGGTCTGAGAATGCCACCAGCCACGCCTTGCAAGCGCTGCGGCCCCGGCAGTGGCATCTGGCCCCTAGCATTCCGAGCGCCCTGCCCCGTCTATCCAAAGTGCTGGAAGATGCCCACATGGGCTTGCGCCTGTACCTGGCGGGAACCGAAGGCCTGATTGGCGAGGCGATGCAAGTCGCCTTGGACGCCGGCATTGACCACACCGCCATCTGCACCGAGCAGCGCGGCTCGCTGGTGCGCCGCATGCAGTGCGTCCACTGCAAAGGCATCAGCGAGAACGTGACAACCCAGCCCTCGCAGTGCGCCCACTGCGGACTGTGGCTGCTGGTGCGCGACCACTATTCCCGGCGCCTGGGCGCTTTCCAGGGCGTCTGCATCCATGCCGAAGAGCCCACCAACATTCCCCCTGTGGTGGAAACCTTTGTATGAGTGCCGAACACTTGAAGATTCCGGTTCGTGTGTCCGAGGTGGCCGTTGTCAACGCGCTGGTCACCCGTTTTAGCTTCACCGCCATCAATGGCGCAGAGCTGCCGACGTTTTCCGGTGGGTCGCATGTGATTGTGGAGTTCGGTAGCTGCATGAATCCGTACTCGCTGATGAGCAGCCCCTTCGATACCCGCAGCTACAGCATTTCGGTGCGGCGTGACGATGCAGGCCGGGGCGGCAGTCTGTATCTGCACCAGAACCTGAAGGTTGGCGACGAGGGGCTGATCAGCCACCCGCTGAACCTGTTCCCGCTCAATCTGCGTGCGCGCAAGCACCTGTTTTTGGCGGGCGGCATCGGCATCACACCCTTTATCGCCCAGATGGCGCAATTGTCCCAAGCCGGACAGCGTGCCACGCCCCCATTTGAATTGCATTTTTGCGCCCAAAGCGCGGGGCTTGCGGCTTACGCAGATGCTCTCAAGTCCCAATACGCGGGTCGGGTCACGACCTACTTCGACGACCAAAAGCAAAAACTGGAATTGGCCCAGCTTTTGCAAGGACAACCCTTGGGCACGCATGTGTATGTGTGCGGACCCGCAGGAATGATTGATTGGGTGCGGAAAACCGCAGCCGGCCTGGGCTGGCCCGACAAGGTGGTGCATTTTGAACATTTCTCTGCACCGCAACCGGGCACGGCCTTTGAGGTGCACTTGGCGCGCTCGGGTCGCAGTATCCGGGTCAGTGAGCGGCAGAGTTTTTTGGAAGCACTGGAGGCGGCGGACCTGAATCCGCCATATTTGTGCCGGGGTGGCGCGTGCGGGCAGTGCGAGGCCCAGGTGCTGGCATGCGACGGCACCCTGGATCACCGCGACCACTGGCTGAGCGACGAAGAGCACGCCAGCGGACAAAAAATCATGCCCTGCGTGTCGCGCATCCGGGGCCGGTCCATCACGATTGACCGATGAAAGCACGAAGCGGCGCAGCCAACACGGACGGAACAAGGAGTTTGCGATGAGCCAACATGTTTTGCAGTTCAAAGAAGAAACGTTTCGCGACGATTTCGTCTATTCCAACTCGGCGTGGGCGATCGAGCGGTTTCCGTTTCCCTTTGACAAAGACAGCTATATGTACGCGGTCAACCTGGAGCCGCACACCACGGGGCGCGTGGGCAGTGTGTATGAAAAATCCTTCGATGTGGACGAGCACTATGTCGCCGAAATGCGTGAACGTGCGCTCACACTCCTAGAGGACCCGCTGCGCTGCCAGTCGCTGCCGCACATGACACTGGCTGGCTGGGATTTACTGGAATTGATCATGAGCCACAAGGCGCGTGATTACCCGGAGTTGTTTGAACTGCATCGCAATGGCACGCAGTGGCACTGGATCAACAAACCCCTGGGCATCGACCAGCATTTCACATTCGGTGACGAGGCCACCCTGCCCTACGGGCCTATGGAGTACATCACCCGCCAAAGCCAAGGTGATTGGTGCGTGCTGGACCAACGCGACGGCAATCTGTGGATGGATGCCGGCATGGTGACCACGCAGGCCGACTGGTCACTGGACTTTGACATCGGCATGAACTTCTTTGAATGGCATGCGCCGGTTCCGATGGCGCATGAATTGGGGATATTCAAGCGCGCGCTGAAGTTTTTGCTGGCGATCCCCCAGGGCAATCCGGCGCGGCGTCTGAACTGGACCATGACGGTCAACCCGCGCCACGACACCAGCCCCGAGAACTACCCGAAATGGGGTCCCGATCGCACCACGGTGACGGCAGAAAACGTGGCGGAAAAAATGTATTTGCGCGTGGAGTTGCAATCGTTTTGGCGACTCCCGCGCTCCAACGCCTTGGTGTTTCCGATCCGCTGCTACCTGATTCAACTCCAGGATTTGGTCAGCCAGCCCAAATGGGCCAAGCGCTTTCACCGCGTCTTGCGCGAACTGCCCAAGGAGTTGGCAGAGTACAAAGGTTTTGAGCGCAACCGGGCCCTGATGGTGCATTGGTTATCGCAATTTGACGATGGCGGCCCCACCTCACCCGGGGTCTGGCCAGAGTAAACCCACAAGTTTCCCGGGGCATGGCAGACGGGGCTGTCAATGCTTTTTTTTTATACCCCCGAAGAGGAAATCACTATGTCAACAGATACGCAGTCAGGAGCGGCAGGCTTGCAGCGAAAGATTGACTGGACAGGCGCATTCTGGGTAGCCAGCGGTGTGCCTGCTCTGGTCCTTTTTTCGATTGGTGCCATCGCGGCTACCGTGGGCAAAGCGGCATGGGTCGTATGGGCCGTCTCGATCGCCTTCGGCTTCTTGCAAGCCTTCACCTACGCGGAGATCGCTGGCCTGTACCCCAACAAGTCAGGCGGTGCTTCGGTCTACGGTGCCATGGCCTGGCTGCGCTACAGCAAATTCATTGCCCCGATCTCGGTCTGGTGCAACTGGTTTGCGTGGTCACCGGTGCTCTCTATTGGTTCTGGTCTGGCTGCGGGCTACGTGCTGCTGGCGCTGTTTCCGGCGGATGCGGCGATCAACACCTGGCAAATCACCTTGCTGGATCTGGGCGCAGTCAAAACCGGTTTGACGCTGCGTATCAATGCAACCTTTGTGCTGGGCACCGCCATTTTGCTCACGGTTTTCGGCATTCAACACGGCGGCATCTTGCGCTCGGCCAAGACGCAGAAAGTTCTGGCCTTTGCTGCGCTGTTTCCGCTGATGCTGGTGGCGCTGGTGCCCTTGGTAACAGGCGATGTGGTCAGCACGCAAGCCCTGTCCAACCTGCTGCCGGTCAATCCGCTGGCATGGGACAAGGGACTGGCCATTGACGGCGCCTGGGATACCGCCGGCTGGACCTTGATGGCCGGTGGCTTGTTCATCGCCGCCTGGTCCACTTACGGCTTTGAGACCGCAGTTTGCTACACCAGTGAATTCAAAGACCCGAAAAACGATACCTTTAAGGCCATCTTCTTCAGCGGCTTGTTGTGTATTGCGGTTTTTGTTTTGGTGCCGCTGGCCTTCCAGGGCTATTTCGGGCTTGGCAAGGTCGTTACAGCACCCGTGGTCGGCGCAGATGGCGCAATCACCAACGCGGTATACGACGGCATTCTGGCACCTGAAATCTATTCCG
>CANIRI010000251.1 GCA_947469815.1 Comamonadaceae bacterium
TCCGGGCGATCCAGGAAATAGCTGATGCGGCGAAAGCCCTCGGCCTCACACTGCGTGAAAAACGAGTCGTTGCTCACATACAAGCCGGTCAGGCTGGTGTTCTTGATCGGCGCGCAGGTCGTGAAAATCTCCAGCGTGAAGCTCTCCTCACCTTCCGGCAGGTTCTCCAGCACCAGCTGTTCGCCGTCCATCTTGAACGAGGTGCCCTGCCCGTTCACCAGCACCCGCGCCAGGTTCAGATCTTGCCCATCTAGGCGCAGGGCCTGTGGCACGGTGTCCGGGTTGCGGCGCAGCGTCATCAGGTTCAACACGCGGGTTTTGGCCGGGTCCAGATCAAAGGTCAGGTTGACGGTGTCGATCCAAAACGCAGGCGCTTGGTAGTCGGCGCGTTGAATGAGGGGGGAGGCGGGCCGGATGGACATGGTTAAACCAATGGGTTGATTGTTTTGAGGTCTTTAAAGCGACCAAAGTCGCGGTCGGCGGTGTACAGCATAGATACGCCGTTTTCAAGGCAAATGGTGGCAATGCGCGCATCGTGAAACTGACCGGCTTGCAGGCGCGCTTTGCTGGCCAGCGTAGACAAAATAGTCCAATGTTGCGCGCCGCTGTGCAGCACCCGTGCATGGGGGGCGGCCAGCCACGCATCGACTTGGGCAAACGCTTGGTCTAGACGGCTGGCCGGGGCGAACACCTTGGTATTGGTGACGACGGCTAAAAACTCATGGAGGCAAGTCACGGGAATGCCCCAGGCGGCGCGGCCTTCAGCGAGCGACTTCAAACAGGCAAATGCGGCGCCATGGAATGGCATCTCCGCCCGATGGGCGTACACCAAGATGTTGGTGTCCACCGCAATCATGGGCGCTCGGCGACAGGTTTGAAGACGCGGGACAGCACGTGGTCTTGTTCCAATTGCTGCCACAGGTTTGGATCGGACAGTTTGAAAGCTTTGCCGCGCACGCTGGCGTCTTGGAGTTTGAAGGCGTCGGCTTTTTGGACTTGCTGGCTGTACAGCACTTGCTCCAAGCCCTGTTCGATTAAGGCGCGCAGCGTGGTCTTGTTTTGCTGCGCATGGGCCTTGGCAGACTGAAACAACACATCCGACAATTCGATGGTGGTTTTCATATGGGTCACCTTCTATTGAAATATGGGTGTATTGTAGTCAAGGGCTTATTCCCGCTATTGCGGGCTGACCTACACACCTTGCTTGAGGGAAGCCTGGATAAACGCATCCAGGTCGCCATCCAGCACTTTCTGGGTGGCCGAAGTTTCGTAATTGGTGCGCAAATCTTTGATCCGGCTGTTGTCCAGCACATAACTGCGGATCTGGTGGCCCCAGCCCACGTCGGTCTTGGTGTCTTCCAGCTTTTGCTGTTCTTCCATGCGCTTGCGCATCTCAAAGTCGTACATACGGCTGCGCAGGCGCTTCCATGCCACGTCGCGGTTGCTGTGCTGGCTGCGCCCGTCCTGGCATTGCACCACGATCCCGGTCGGGATATGGGTCAGGCGCACGGCGGAGTCGGTCTTGTTGATGTGCTGACCGCCCGCCCCGCTGGCGCGAAAGGTGTCCACCCGCACATCGGCCGGGTTGATGTCAATTTCAATCGAGTCGTCCACCTCGGGGTAGACAAATACGCTGGCAAAACTGGTGTGACGCCCGCCCGAGCTGTCAAACGGTGATTTGCGCACCAGCCGATGCACGCCGGTCTCCGTACGCAGCAGGCCAAAGGCGTATTCGCCCTCGATCTTGATCGTGGCACCCTTGATGCCGGCAATATCGCCTGCGGTCTCATCCTCCACCGTGGTGGCGAAACCCTTGCGCTCGGCGTAGCGCAGGTACTGCCGCAGCAGCATGCTGGCCCAATCGCAGGCTTCGGTGCCACCGGCACCGGCTTGAATGTCCAGAAATGCGTTCATGGAATCGGCCGGGTTGTTGAACATGCGGCGGAATTCCAGGCCCTCGATCACTTCAGCCAGGCGCTGCGCGTCGGCTTCAATCATCAGCAGCCCGGCTTCGTCGCCCTCTTCGCGCGACATCTCAAACAGCTCGGAGTTATCCGACAGGTCCCGCGTGAGCCCGTCCAACGTAAGCACCACGCCGTCCAGCGCCTTTTTTTCTTTGCCCAGCTCCTGGGCACGCTTGGGGTCGTTCCAGACGCCCGGATCTTCTAGCGAGGCGTTGACCGTGCGCAGACGCTCAGATTTGGCAGCGTAGTCAAAGATACCCCCGAAGTTCGGCGGTACGGTTGCTCAAATCGGCCAAAGTGCTGCCGATCAAGTTGCTGCGTTCTGCGTCCATTGCGTGTGTCCTGGGGGAGAAAAAGAAAGGATTTTCTCACGCGCCCCGCTCAGCGGATTTTGGGGCACTTTTCCCTGCGGGCGCGCCCGCTCAGGCCGCGACCAGCACCGGAAACGCCGCGCTGTCCATCGCCGCCCCGGGTTGCGGCCCGCCGCTGTCCGGTGGCGGGGGCGACATAAAGCCGCTGCGCAGCACAAAGCGGGCGTCGGCCCCGGTAAAACGCGCGGAAAAAGCCCGTCTGCGGTGGCTGCTGGCGTTTTCCGGCGCGCCGTGCACCGTCAGGCCATGGAAGGCTATGCAGTCACCCACCGCGAGTTGCCACTGCAAAACACGGTGCTGGGCCCGCTCGGCCTCGAAATCGGGCGGCGGCTCAAAACGGCTGTCCTGGGCGGTGGTGTGGGTTTTCTGGTCCACAAAGCGCGCCGGCGTGAACCAGCGGCCCCAGGCGTGGGAGCCGGCAATGAACTCCACACAGGTGTTCTTCTCCACCGGGTCCAGCGGAATCCACAGGCTGACGATGTCTTTGCCATCGATCGGGTAGTAGGGCTGGTCATGGTGCCAAGGGGTGCGCTCTTTGGTGCCCGGCTCTTTCACCAGCACATGCTCGTGGTACAGATTAACTTTGGGCGAACCCATCAACTGAGCGGCCAGCACGCTGGCGTTGGAGTGGAAAAAGAAGTCCCGGTAGGGCTCAATCCGCTCCCAATTGCAGTAGTCGCCAAAAAACATACCGGGGTTACCGGCGGGCGTGTAGTGCTTGGCGTAGGGACCGGGCTCGCGCAGGTTCTGCTCCACCCCCTCGCGCAGGCGCTCAATCCACGCCAGGCTGATGACGTTGCGCAGCACCGCGGCACCGTCCTGTTGGTAAGCTGTGAGGGTCTGCTGATCAAGCATGGCGCGAACTCCTGGTTAACTGCGGCGCTCAGGGTTTCCCCGCTATGCCACAAGTTGTCTAGACAACTATACTGGAACGCGGGCCTTTTGCAGCCATTGTGAAGCACCCCGCAGCTCGGGGTTTACCCCTGTTTGATTGGAGCCAGCACCATGTTTTTGCGCAACACCTGGTATATCGCCGCGTGGGACCGCGAGCTCGGCGACAAGCCCTTGGCCGTGCGCGTGCTGGGCGAAGACATCGTGCTCTACCGCCAATCCGACGGCAGCCCTGCCGCCCTGGAAGACGCCTGCCCCCACCGCAAGTTGCCGCTCTCTTTGGGGCGCATTCAGGGCGACCACCTTGAATGCGGTTACCACGGTCTGACTTTCGATTGCAGCGGCAGCTGCGTCAAAGTGCCCGGCATGAACCAGATACCGCCGGGCGCCCGTGTGCGCGCCTACCCCTTGCACGCGCGCTACGGCCTGTTATGGATCTGGATGGGCGAGGCCCAAGGCGCTGACCCGGCCACCATCCACCAGATTCCGCATTGGGACGACCCCGACTGGGGCTGCAACCAGGGCGAGGCCATCGACATGGCCTGCAACTACCTGCATATCACCGACAACCTGCTCGACCCCTCGCACGTGTCCTGGGTGCACCAAGGCTCGTTTGGCAATGCGGCCTGCGAAGATGCGCCGCTGGACACCACCGTGGCCGACAACGGAGTCACCGTTTCGCGCTGGATGCGCAACGTGGAGCCTGCGCCGTTTTACGTGCCCTTCCTGAAGTTCACAGGCAATTGCGACCGCAAGCAGCAATACGAAGTGCGCTTTCCCA
>CANIRI010000252.1 GCA_947469815.1 Comamonadaceae bacterium
CCATCGAAGTGCAAACCAAAGTCGAAAGCCTGGAACAAAAGCCTGACGGAACTTGGCGCGTCATCACCAACAAAGGTGTGGTTGAGTGCGAGCATGTGGTCAATGCCGGTGGACTGTGGGCGCGCGAAGTGGGCCGCATGGTGGGCATTGAGCTGCCCGTGCTGGCTATGGAACATATGTATTTGGTGACTGACGACATACCCGAGGTCGAGGCTTTCAACAAGAGCGCGGGCAAAGAGATCGGCCACGTGATCGACTTCGGTGCCGAGAGCTATTTGCGTCAGGAAGGCAAAGGCATGGTGCTCGGCGTGTACGAGCAGGCGGGCAAACCCTGGTCCACCAAAACCACGCCCTGGAGCTTCGGGCAGGAGCTGCTGCAGCCTGACCTGGACCGGATTGCACCCTCGCTGGAAATTGCCTTCAAGCATTTCCCCACGCTGGAAAACGCGGGTATCAAGCGCGTGATCAACGGCCCCTTCACCTTCGCGCCCGACGGCAACCCGCTGGTTGGGCCGGTGCAAGGGCGCACCAATTTCTGGAGCGCCTGCGGCGTGATGGCGGGCTTCAGCCAGGGCGGCGGCGTGGGTCTGGCGCTCAGCAATTGGATGGTCGACGGCGACCCCGGTTTTGACATCTGGGGCATGGACGTGGCGCGCTACGGCGACTGGGCCACTCGCACCTACACCAACGCCAAAGTGCGCGAGAACTATTCGCGCCGCTTCCGCATCCGCTTCCCCAACGAAGAGCTACCCGCAGGCCGCCCGCTGCAAACCACGCCGCTGTACGACACCTTCATTGCGCAAGGCGCAGTGATGGGCGATTCGTGGGGCATGGAGACGCCTTTGTGGTTTGCGCCCCAAGGCACCGAAGCCAAAGACATCGTGTCTTTTCACCGCTCCAATGACTTTGAACCCATCAAGGCCGAGTGCAAAGCCGTGCGCGAAGCGGTGGGCGTGACCGAAGTGGCTAACTTCGCGAAATACGAAATCACCGGCCCGGGAGCAGAAGCCTGGTTGCAGGGTTTGATGACCAACACGCTGCCCAAAAAGGGCCGCTTGCAACTGTGCCCCATGCTCAACCACCAGGGCAAGATCATTGGTGACTTCACCATCGCCAAAGCCGATGATGAGCGCTTCATGATGTGGGGCTCTTCGCAAGCGCAGGTCTACCACATGCGCTGGTTTGAGCAGACCCTGCCCACCGACGGCACGGTGCGCATCGCGCCCTACGGCATGAAGCTGATCGGCCTGTCGATTGCCGGCCCCAAGTCGCGCGAGCTGCTGCAGCGTTTGACCGACGACGATGTGTCCAACAATGCATTCAAGTTCATGGACTACCGCGAGATGGAAGTGGCCACCGTGCAGGCCAAGATCAACCGCGTGACCTACACCGGCGACCTGGGCTACGAGATCTGGGTCGCGCCGGAATACCAGCGCCGCCTGTACCAAAGCATCATGGAAGCCGGTGCGGATCTGGGGATAAAGAACTTCGGTATGCGCGCCCTGCTCTGCCTGCGGCTGGAGAAAAACTTCGGTACCTGGTTCCGCGAGTTCCGCCCGATCTATGGGCCATTCGAAGCAGGCCTGGACCGCTTCGTCAAACTCGACAAACACGACTACATCGGCAAAGCCGCAGCCATGAAAGAAAAAGCAGACGGCCCGAAGAAAACCCGTATTTTCATGGTCGTGGACGCCCTGGACTGCGATGTGATGGGCGACGAGCCGATCTGGGTCGACGGCAAGGTGGTTGGCTGGGTGACCTCCGGCGGCTTTGGCCACTATGTGAACCAGTCGTTGGCGCAGGGCTATATTCCGACCGAATGCGTCAAGCCGGATATGCAATTGGAAATTGAAATACTGGGTGAACGCCGCAGCGCGCGCTTGCAAATGGATCCGCCTTTCGATCCCGAAGCCAAGCGCATGCGCATGTAAGAGGAGCTCCGGATGTCGCATTACTCGGTCTGGTCGCTGCTGCGCAACGCGCTGTCCGGACACCAACACTGGGACCGCGCTTGGCGCGATCCGGAACCGAAAAAGAGCTACGACGTCATCATCGTCGGCGGTGGCGGCCATGGGCTAGCAACGGCTTATTACCTTGCCAAAAACCACGGCATCAAAAACATCGCAGTTTTGGAAAAAGGCTATATCGGATCAGGTAACGCAGGGCGCAACACCACCATCGTGCGCTCGAATTACATGATGCAGGACAACACCGCGTTTTACGAGCATTCCATGTCACTGTGGCGCGGCATGTCGCAAGACCTGAACTACAACGTGATGTTCTCGCCGCGCGGCTATTTGTTTGTGACCATGTCGCCCAGCGCGCAGGACGCGCAAATCCGGCGCGCCAACACCATGCGCTTGAACGGCATACGCGCCGATATCCTGACCCGCGAAGACGTGATGAAAGAAGCGCCCTACCTCGACTTCTCGGACAAAGCGCGCTTTCCGATCTACGGCGCCATGCTGCAACCCGACGCGGGCACGGCGCGCCATGACGCGGTGGTCTGGGGCTATGCCCGCGCCGCCAATGCGCTAGGTGTGGACATCATCCAGAACTGCGAAGTCCTGGACTACCAATGGTCGGGCGAGCGCATCACGGGCTTGAAGACTACGCGCGGTGACATCAGCGCGGGCAAGGTCGGCATTGCGGTGGCGGGACATACCTCGGTGCTGGCGCAAAAAGCAGGCCTCTCGCTGCCGATTGAAAGCCATGTGTTGCAGGCCTATGTGAGCGAGTCGATCAAGCCGGTGGTGAACCACGTGGTGGTGTGGTCGGCGTCATACTTTTACTTCTCGCAATCCGATAAAGGCGGGCTGGTCTTCGGCGGCCATATCGACCGTTACAACTCCTACGCGCAGCGCGGCAACCTGGCCAATGTGAGCGAAGTCAGCCAGGCGCTGGTCAGCGCGATGCCGAGTGCGGCGCGCCTGCGGGTGCTGCGGCACTGGGGCGGCATCATGGACATGACGCCCGACGGCAGCCCCATCATCACCAAGACGCCAGTAGACGGCCTGTACCTCAACGGCGGCTGGTGCTACGGCGGCTTCAAAGCCACGCCGGCATCGGGCTGGTGCTTCGCCCACACGATTGCCAACGACGCGCCGCACCCGTACAACGCCGGTTTCACCATGGACCGCTTTGCGCAAGGCCGCTACATCGACGAGGCCGGCACCGGCCCGTACAACCACTTGCAATAGGACGCGCCACCCATGCTACGCATTGAATGCCCCTACTGCGGCCTGCGCGACCACGAAGAGTTCAGCTACTTCGGTGACGCCACCAAAGCCTACCCGGCGCTGCTGACCGAGCCAGACGCGGCCAACCACGCCGCCTGGGTGGATACGGTCTACACCCGCAACAACCCCAAAGGCCTGCACACCGAGTTCTGGCAGCACACGTTGGGCTGCAGGCGCTGGCTGGTGGTGCAACGCAACACCGTGAGCCACGACATCGCCTCGGTGGTACCCGCCGCGCAAAGGACCTTGCCATGAGCCCGGAACACACCGGCGGCGTCGCGCGCCTGGACAACTGCGGACGGGTCGACCGCACCCACAGCCTGAGCTTCACGCTCGACGGAAAGGCCTTCCAAGGCTATGCCGGCGACACGCTCGCGTCTGCCCTGCTGGCCCATGGCGAGCATCTGGTGGCGCGCTCATTCAAATACCATCGCCCGCGCGGCATCATGGCGGCTGGCGTGGAAGAACCCAACGCGCTCCTAACGCTAGGTGACGGCGGCACCCGCGAGCCCAATATCGCCGCGACCGTGGCTGAAGTCGAAGACGGGCTGGTGGCCCGCACGCAAAACGCCTGGCCCTCGGTCAAGTTCGACCTGATGGCGATCAACAACCTGCTGTCGCCGGTGTTTGTGGCCGGTTTTTATTACAAGACTTTCATGGGGCCGACGCGCCACGCGTGGATGTTCTACGAACATTTCATCCGCAAAGCCGCCGGTCTGGGTGCCAGCGTGGATGACTTTGATGTGAACCGCTA
>CANIRI010000253.1 GCA_947469815.1 Comamonadaceae bacterium
ACCTGCGTCACCGGCAAAGGCATTCTCAACCGCGCCCATGCCTACAAAGCCTCGGTCGACAAAAACAACGCCGCCGCTTTGGACCCGGATACCGATGTGAGCGCGGGCTTGTTCATGTACCCAGTGCTGATGGGTGCGGACATTTTGATGTTCAACGCCCACCATGTACCGGTAGGCCGCGACCAGATTCAGCACATCGAGATGGCGCGCGATATGGCGCACAGCTTCAACCACCGCTACGGCGAACACTTTGTGCCGCCACAAGCTGCGATTGAAGAATCGGTAGCCACCCTGCCCGGCCTGGACGGGCGCAAGATGAGCAAGAGCTACGACAACACCATTCCGCTGTTTGCGCCGCGCGCCGAACTCAAGAAATTGATTGCGGGTATCAAAACCGACTCGCGCACGCCGGGTGAGCCCAAAGACACCGAAGGCAGCGCCCTGTTCCAGATTTACCAGGCGTTTGCCAGCGGGGAAGAGACCGCAGCGCTAGCGCAGGCTTTTGCACAAGGCATTGCCTGGGGCGAGGCCAAGGACATGCTGTTCGAGCGCATTGACCGCGAGATTGCGCCCATGCGCGCGCGCTACGAGCACCTGATCGCCAACCCGCAGGAAGTCGAGGCCCTGCTGCTGCAAGGCGCGGTCAAAGCCCGCGCGGTCGCTACGCCTTTTATGGCCCGGCTGCGCCAGGCCGTGGGCCTGCGCGGTTTGGCGCAGAGCGTGAAAACCACCGCCAAAGCCGTCAAAACCGATACCGCCAGCCTCAAGCAATACCGCGAAACAGACGGCCGCTTTTATTTCAAATTGGTGGACGCCAAAGGTGCGGTATTGCTGCAAAGCCGGGGGCTGGACAGCCCGCAAGTGGCCGGTCAATCCATCGCGCTGCTCAAAGCGCGTGGCATCGACGCCTTGGCTGATTTGCAAGAGCGCCTGGAGCCCTTTGACGCGGACCATGCCCCCTTGCGACTAGCCCTGCAGGCGCTCAGCGCGCCGACCGAATAGCCCGCAGGCCAGGCAAGGGTCCCGTTGCAGGCGAAATACTTTTTCCAACTGCTGGCGCTCTCGGCGCTGTGGGGCCTGTCCTTCATCATGACCCGCATCGCCGCGCCGGCCCTGGGGCCCAATGTGTCAGCCGGTTTGCGTATGTTGCTGGCCACCATCACGCTGAGCATCCTCATGCGCGTGCTCAAGCACCCCTGGCCTTGGCAGCACTGGCGCCAGCTTGTGCTGCTGGGTTTTCTGGCCGTTGCCGGGCCGCATTTTTTGTACTCCTGGGCGGCGCTCACCCTGCCTAGCGGCTATGGCGCGCTGCTGTCCATCACGGCCGTGCTGTTTGGTGCGTTTGCGTCGAGCTGGTTGAAAGAAGAAGATCTCACCCGCGTTAAGTGGGCCGGTTGCGTACTGGGCATGCTGGGCGTGGCCTTGCTGATACGGCTCGGTCCGGTGGACCCCACTGCCGCTTTGGTGCAGGGCGCGCTCACCTGCATGGCGGCAGCGGCCATCTCGGGCACGGCCACGCCCTTGCTCAAACGCGCCACCCAGAACATGGAGCCGCTGGCCGCCACCACCGGCATGCACGCCGCCGCCGTGCTCATGCTGGCGCCGGGCGCGCTGTACGGGCTGCCGCAGGCGCAGTTCACAACCCAGGCGCTGCTGTGCGTGGCGGTTCTGGGGATTGCCACCTCGGCGCTGGCGTATTGGATGTTCATGCGCATCGTGCAGCACATTCCGCCCATGGCCTCCATGTCGGCCAATTTCTTGAGCACCGGCTTTGGCGTGCTGTGGTCGGTGCTGCTACTGGACGAACCCACCAGCCTGGCCATGGCCTTGGGCGGCGTGATGATTCTGGTGGCGTGCATGATGGTCTCCAGCCTGCACCCGCGCCAGTTGATCAACGCCCTGATTCCTGACCGATCCTGAGAACCCGCCCATGACCACGCCCATGACAACGCCAGACACCACCACCGAACCCCGCCTGACCTCGCTCTCCCACGGCGGCGGCTGCGGCTGCAAGATCGCGCCTGGGGTCTTGAGCGAAATTCTCAAAGGCACGGCCGCCATGCCGGTGCCGCCCGAATTGCTGGTGGGCATTGGCACGGCCGATGACGCTGCGGTCTACCAGATCAGCGAAGACCTGGCGCTGATCGCCACCACCGATTTTTTCATGCCCATCGTCGACGACCCGACCGACTTCGGCCGCATCGCCGCCACCAACGCGATCAGCGATGTGTATGCCATGGGCGGCCGGCCCATCATGGCGCTGGCGCTGGTGGGCATGCCGATCAACGTGCTGTCCACCGCCACCATAGGCCGCATTTTGGAAGGCGGCGCACAGGTCTGCCGCAGCATCGGCATCCCGATTGCGGGCGGCCACACCATCGACTCGGTGGAGGCGATTTACGGTCTGGTCGTCATCGGCCTGATCCACCCTAAACAAGTCAAACGCAATGCGGACGCGCGCGCCGGCGATCTGCTGGTGCTGGGCAAACCGCTGGGCGTGGGCGTGTTGTCGGCCGCGCTCAAGAAAAACCTGCTCGACTCAGCCAGTTACGCGCAGATGATCGAAACGACCACCCGCTTGAACACGCCAGGGCCGGACCTGGCCGCGATCGTCGGCGTGCATGCGCTCACCGACGTGACCGGCTTCGGCCTAGCTGGTCATGCGCTGGAGTTGGCGCGCGGTGCGCAATTGCAGGCGCAGCTCGATTGGGCCCAAGTGCCGGTGCTGGACGGCGTAATGCCTCTACTGGAGCAAGGCTGCATCACCGGCGCGTCCGGGCGCAATTGGGCGGGCTACGGCGCAGACGTGTCGCTACCCGAACGATTCAGCCCGCATGCACAGGCACTGCTGACCGACCCGCAAACCAGCGGTGGGCTGCTGGTGAGCTGCGCGCCAGCGGCTTTGGACCAGGTGATGGCGGTTTTTGCCCGCCACGGCTTTGCCGACGTGGGGGTGGTCGGTTCGATGCAGGCGCGGGCAAGTGGAGCGGCGCTGTTACAGGTGCGCTAAGCACCCGCCAGCCTGCACGCCGCGTCTCTGCCCTCAATAGGGCCAGCGCTCCCAGGCAAACTGCAGCAAACCGGCGGCGATGGACAGCATCACCAGCCCGATAGCCGCGTCCAGCAACTGCCAGGTGCGCGGCTGCTTGAAAAGCGGCCGCAGCAGCCGCGCCCCGAAACCTAGCGCCATGAACCACAGAAATGACGCGCTCACCGCACCGGCCATAAATCCGAGTTTTTCGTCCGCCTGCACCGTCGCAGCCACTGCACCCAGCAAGACCACCGTGTCGAGGTACACATGCGGATTGAGCAGCGACACCGCCAGGGTCGCGCGCACCGCCAGCCACAGGCCGCGCTTGGCATCATCCGGTGCAGCGTCCACTTCCAGCGCGCTGCTGCCCAGGTAGGCCGCGCGCCAGGACAAAAGAGCAAAGCGCAGCAAGTAGGCGGCGCCAAAGACAGCCAGCGCTACGGTCACTGCGGGGCTGTCGGCCACCAGTGCGCCCAAGCCCATCACCCCCAGCGCCATCAGCGCGAAGTCGCAGAAAAAACAGGTCAACACCACCGCCAGCACCTGCCGCCCCAACAAGCCCTGGCGCAGCACAAAAGCGTTTTGCGCGCCAATAGCGACAATCAGGCCCGCTGAGACCGCCATCCCCTGCACAAACACATCGCTATTCCAGACTTCCATGCGCATCCAACCCGAATCCATAAAACGTCTGAGCATACGGCGCTGCACAGGCGCTCTTGTGCTCGCCGCCTGTGCCCTGAGCGCCCACGCCACCGCTGTGCTGCGCTGTGACGTGAGCTATGCCGGAACCACGCACCACATCACCGCCCGCCCGGTGGCCGACCCCTACGGCGTTGAATCGGCGGACATCGGCGGGCGCTTCTTCTTCAAGCCGGTGGTGGTCGGCCGGGGTAGCCGGGTGGACTACGTCCTGCTCTATGCCTACCTGGACC
>CANIRI010000254.1 GCA_947469815.1 Comamonadaceae bacterium
AAGAAAGCAATGCCTTTTACCGGCAGGCTCTGGCTGCGGGCGGGCAGGGCGTGTCGGTGGCTTTTGACCTTGCGACCCACCGGGGCTACGACTCCGATCACCCGCGCGTGACTGGTGATGTGGGCAAGGCCGGGGTGGCGATTGATTCGGTCGAGGACATGAAAATTCTGTTTGACCAGATCCCCTTGGACAAGGTGAGCGTCTCCATGACCATGAACGGCGCGGTGCTGCCGGTGCTGGCGGGTTACATCGTTGCGGCCGAAGAGCAGGGCGTTGCGCAGGCGCAGTTGAGCGGCACGATACAGAACGACATCCTCAAAGAGTTCATGGTGCGCAACACCTACATCTACCCGCCGGCACCCAGCATGCGCATCATTGGCGACATCATTGGCTACACGGCCAAGCATTGCCCCAAGTTCAACTCGATATCGATATCGGGTTACCACATGCAAGAGGCCGGGGCCAACCAGGCTTTGGAGCTGGCTTTCACGCTGGCTGACGGCAAGGAATACGTGAAGACGGCGATTGCCACCGGTCTGGATGTGGATGAATTTGCCGGACGCCTGAGTTTTTTCTGGGCCATCGGCATGAACTTCTATTTAGAGGTCGCCAAGATGCGTGCGGCGCGCCTGTTGTGGTGCCGCATCATGCAAGCCTCTGGCGCCAAATCGCCCAAAAGCCTGATGCTGCGCACCCACAGCCAAACCAGCGGCTGGAGCCTGACCGAACAAGACCCCTACAACAACGTGGTGCGCACCACCATCGAGGCCATGGCGGCGGTGTTTGGCGGCACGCAAAGTCTGCACACCAACAGCTTTGACGAGGCCATCGCGCTGCCCACCGAGTTCAGCTCGCGCATTGCGCGCAACACCCAGCTCATCATCCAGGAAGAAACCCACATCACCAGCGTGATCGACCCGTGGGCTGGCAGCTACATGATGGAAAAGCTGACCCAGGACATGGCGGACGCCGCCTGGAAAATCATCGAAGAAGTCGACGCCATGGGCGGTATGGTCAAGGCCGTGGACAGCGGCTGGGCCAAGCTCAAAATCGAAGCGGCCGCCGCTGAAAAACAGGCGCGCATTGACAGCGGCAAAGACGTCATCGTTGGCGTCAACAAATACAAGCTCAAGACCGAAGACATGGTGGATGCGCGCGACATCGATAACGTCGCCGTGCGCGAAGGCCAGATCGCCCGCCTCAAGCAAGTACGCGCCAGCCGCGACAGCGCCGCCGTGCAGGCCGCGCTCGACGCCTTGACATTCGCCGCCGGGCACGAAGGCAATTTGCTCGAGTTGAGCATCGCCGCCATGCGCTTGCGCGCCACGGTGGGCGAGGTTAGCGACGCCCTGGAAAAGGCCTTTGGCCGCCACCGCGCCGATACGCACAAAGTGTCCGGCGTGTATGCCGCCGCCTATGACGCCGACCACAGCCACGGAGACACCATGGAATACTGGAACGCCCTCAAAGCCGATATCGCCGCTTTCGCCACCCAGCAGGGCCGCCGCCCGCGCGTGATGATCTCCAAGCTGGGGCAGGACGGGCACGACCGCGGTGCCAAAGTGGTGGCCACGGCTTTTGCCGATTTGGGCTTTGATGTGGATATCGGCCCGCTGTTCCAGACGCCGGAAGAATGCGCGCGCCAGGCCATTGAAAACGATGTGCATGCGGTGGGCGTGTCCACCCTCGCTGCAGGCCACAAAACCTTGGTTCCAGCCATCATTGAGGAACTGAAAAAGCAAGGCAGTGATGACATCATCGTGTTCGTGGGCGGCGTGATCCCGCGCCAGGACTACGACTTTTTGTACGCCGCCGGTGTCAAAGGCATTTACGGGCCGGGCACGCCGATTCCGGTCAGCGCGCGCGATGTGCTGAACCAGATCAGTAAGGCTTTGTCCGCCTAACCGTTCTCTTTCGCTGCACAACGTGATCGCTGCCGATAACAAGACTTTGCTTGCGGATTTGCGCGGCTCAGCGCCCATGCCGCAACGCCGCGCCATGGCCAAGGCCATCACGCTGTTGGAGTCCACCCGCGCCGACCACCGCGCGCAGGCCGATGACTTGCTGACGGCCATCCTGCCGCATACCGGGCAATCGATACGGGTCGGGATCAGCGGTGTGCCGGGCGTGGGTAAATCCACGCTGATCGAGGCGCTGGGCCTGTACCTGATTGGCCAGGGCCACCGCGTGGCCGTGCTGGCGGTGGACCCATCGAGCACCGTTTCCGGTGGATCCATATTGGGTGACAAAACCCGCATGGAGCATTTGTCGGTGCACCCGCAGGGCTTCATACGCCCCAGCCCCAGCAGCGGCACTTTGGGCGGTGTGGCCGAGAAAACCCGCGAGTGCATGCTGGTCTGCGAAGCCGCAGGCTTTGACGTGGTGCTGGTCGAAACCGTGGGCGTAGGCCAGTCCGAAACCGCTGTGTCCGCCATGACCGATATGTTCGTACTTCTGCAATTGCCCAACGCAGGTGACGATTTGCAGGCGATCAAAAAAGGCGTGATGGAGCTGGCCGATCTGGTCATCATCAACAAAGCCGACATCGACCCGGACGCGGCCACCCGCGCACAAGCGCAAATCACCAGCGCGCTGCGCCTTCTCGGTTTGCACGGCAACCCGGAGCGCGCGGGGTGGAACCCGCAGGTGGTGCCCATGAGTGCCTTGAATGGCAGCGGTGTGGCGCAGTTCTGGGAGGCGGTACAGGCGTTCCGCGCGCTGCAAACCGGCAACGGCCGATTCGCGGCGCGTCGCCAAAGCCAGGCCTTGGCCTGGATGTGGGAGCGCATTGACGCCGGGCTCAAGCAGCGCTTCAATGCCCAACCCGCGCTGGCAGTCTTGCTGCCCCAGCTCAGCGAAGAGGTGCGCGCTGGGCGTCTGCCCGCGTCCACCGCAGCGCGCCTGCTGCTTGAAGCCGGAAGATGATTTCCTTAGATGCCGCTGATCAGCGTGTCCAGCGCGGCCACGATGGTGTGGCTTTGGGCGTTCAAATCCAGCACCGATGGGCCCAGCGCGTGGCTTTCAATCGCGAACAATTGCTGCATCACGACCACGTATTCCACGCCGTCGATCCAAATGCAGGGGTTCAGTCGCTCCACCACGGCGGTAGCCAGGCGGCGGCGTGGAATCACGGGCGCCACCACCCGGGTAGCCATGGGCGAGAGCAGACGGCTCTGAATGTCCAGCACAAAGGGAATCTGGGCTGCCAGCGCATCGTCGAGCAGCATGTGGACATGGTTTTGGCTCACGGCGCATCGGGAATCGTCAGGCCGGACCACAAGCGACCCCGTACCGAATCAGACGGCAGGCCATTTTTCGCCACATGCTGGTTGTACGCAGCGATCGCCTCTTTGTTGTCTTCTAACCATTGCGCCTCGCGCAGGCGCTTGACTTGGCTGGCCAGCGCCACCTCGAGCACCTGCGAAACATTGACTTTGAGTTCCTTGGCCTGGCGCAGCAAGTCGCCGTTCACGCTCAGGTTGATCGGTTTTTTTGTGGCTGTGGATTCGTACGCCATGGTTAATCCTTTGCAAGGTATGCGCATGTTTTGTGCGCATCGTCCGGATTTTAGATAGAAAGGCATTCACGATGCAAGAGATTCTTGAACAACTCGAAGCCAAGCGCGAAGGCGCGCGCCAGGGGGGCGGGCAGCGGCGCATTGACGCGCAGCACGCCAAAGGCAAGCTCACCGCGCGTGAGCGCCTGGAGGTTTTGCTTGACGAAGGCACTTTCGAAGAGTGGGACATGTTCGTCGAACACCGTTGCACCGACTTCGGCATGGCGGACAACACAATCCCCGGTGACGGTGTAGTGACCGGCTACGGCATGATCAACGGGCGTTTAGTTTTCGTTTTCAGCCAGGACTTCACCGTGTACGGCGGCGCGTTGTCGGAGACCCATGCCGAGAAGATTTGCAAAATCATGGACCAGGCCATGAAAGTGGGCGCGCCGGTGATCGGCCT
>CANIRI010000255.1 GCA_947469815.1 Comamonadaceae bacterium
GAGCGCGTTCCACCCCTGGTACTGGTCGCTGTCGCGGACAGCACCGACTTTGATATCGACACCTATCGTCTCAAGTCGGAACTTGCAAGTGAAAATGAAGATGGCGACTGAGCTGCCAATAGGCAGTAAAAAACTCACATTCCATTGAAAGAAGTGGGTTTACTGAACGCGATTTGGTCGGGGTGAGAGGATTCGAACCTCCGGTCTCTACGTCCCGAACGTAGCGCTTTACCTGACTAAGCTACACCCCGACTTTCCCGGCGCGCGCAGTGTAGCAAAGGCTCTATCGCGTGAATCCGGCCATTGAGGCCTGAAACTCATGCCCGGTTGTCAACCTTATTGCCTTTATCGGCATGCTTTACTCCACCACCCCGCGCAAGGCCACGCTGCGCCGGCGCAGCATTTCCAGCAAGAGCAGCATGCTGATGGCAAACAGGATCAGCATGAAGGCCGCTGCCAGGATGGTCGGCGAGAGCTGCTCGCGCAGACCGGTCCACATCTGGCGCGGCAGCGTGGTTTGCTCCGGTCCGCCCAGGAAGAGCACCACAACGACTTCGTCAAACGAAGTGGCGAAGGCAAACAACGCGCCCGAGAGCACGCCGGGCCAGACGATAGGCAACATGACGCGCCGGAAGGCGGTGAACTGCGAGGCACCCAGGCCGCGCGCGGCGCGCATAAGGTTCATATCAAAACCGCCCAGCGTGGCGGTGACAGTGATGACCACAAACGGCATGCCCAGCACCGCGTGCACCAGCACAATGCCCAGCAGGTTGTTGGCAATGCCCAGCTTGGAGAAAAAGAAATACGAACCCACAGCCAGCACCACAACCGGCACGATCATGGGCGAGACCAGTACCGCCATCAGCAAGCGCTTGCCGGGCAAGTTGTGGTGGTTCAGGCCGACGGCGGCGAGCGTCCCCAATGTAGTCGCCAGCAGCGTGGCCAGCACGGCGGTGATCACGCTGTTGTAGATCGCGTGCAGCCAGGCCGGGTTGGTGAACAGTTCTCGGAACCAACGCAGGCTGTATTCCTTCACCGGGAAATGAAAATACGGCTCGTTGTTAAAAGCCAGCGGTGCCACGACCAGTACCGGGGCAATCAAAAAGATCAAAACAGTGGCGCAGAAAATCCACAAGATCCAATGCCCGATGCGTTGCAACGGGGTGGTGTAAAGGGGCAGGGCGGCGCTCATCCGAGTTTCAGGTTGCCGGGGCCTGCAATCCGGTCATAGATAGCGTAGAGCACCAGAACCGCCGCCAGCAAAATAGCCGCCAGCGCCGAGGCCAGGCCCCAGTTCAGCGAGCGGCCCATGTTGTCGGCCACAAAGTAGCTGATCATCTGGTCGGTGGACCCGCCCAGCAAGGCCGGCGTGATGTAGTAGCCCAGCGCCAGGATGAAAACCAGCAATGCACCCGCACCAATGCCGGGTATGCACTGGGGCAGATAAACACGCAAAAACGCGGTACTGGGGCTGGCCCCCAGCGAGCGCGCTGCCCGCACATACGAGGCGGGGATTTGCCGCATCACCGAGTACATGGGCAGAATCATGAAGGGCAGCAGGATGTGCGTCATGGCAGCGACCACGCCAAAGCGGTTGAATACCAGCGGCAGGGGCTCAACGATCAGCCCCACGGCTTGCAGCAGCGAGTTGATCACGCCTTCTTTTTGCAGCACCACCATCCATGCGGTGGTGCGCACCAGCAGCGAAGTCCAAAACGGCAGCAGCACCAGGATCAACAACAGGTTGGCAGTTTTGTCGCGCAGATGCGCCAACAGGTAGGCCAGCGGAAAGCCCAGCGCCAGACAAGCCAGCGTCACTGTTAGTGCAACGCCCAGCGTGCGCAGGTAAATCGTGATGTGGATGCGCTGGTCTTCGGGTTGCGGCGCGACGCTGGCGTCGGCCAGACGGCGTGAATCCAGCGCGGAGAGAAAAAACAGGGAATGGGTGGGCTCGGCCAGGTTGCGGATGTTGCCCCAGATCAGCGGCTGCGCCCAGGCGGGATCCGCAGCTTCAAAAAACGGGGCCCATGGCCCTTCTTCTTGGGCAGAGACGCGGCGCGCTGCGCGCATGAAAATTGTGCGCAGACCGGACTCTTCAATATTCAGCCGGTTGGCTATCGCACCGGCTTTTTGCTCTTGCACGGCGACTTTGAGGTCTTGCGCCAAAGCGGCAAAAACGGGTTCAGGTGGGACTTGGTCACGGGGACCATTCCAGGCATCCAGCGCGCGCACAGTGCGCGAGAGGTTGTCCGGAATGATCGGGTCATACACGCTGTTGAGCAATACCGTGCCCAGGGGCACGATAAAGCTCAACGCAACAAACAGGAACAGGGGCGCGATCAGCACATAGGCCCAGAAGTGGCCGCGCCGCTCTGCTTTGCGCAGGCGCTGCCCCAGGGCGGTTGTGCTGTCGGCCACCATATTCTTATCTGCTTACTTGGCTAACCAGGCAGAGAAGCGCTTGTTCAGATCGTCGCCGTTTTCCATCCAGAACTGCGAGTTCGTTGGCATCGAACGTCCAGGGTGGCCCGCGTTTGGCAGGTAGACTTTGAGCGGATTCGACGCTGGGATCAAAGCCAAAGACGAATTGCGCGTCGGTGCGTACGGGATGTACTTGGCCTGATCAGCCAGGGGCTGGCTGCTACTGGCAAAGCGCACGAAGTCTTGCGCAGCTTCCAGGTTCTTGGTGCCCTTGAGGATGGCGTACAGATCAGGAATCTGAATTTGGCCATCCCACACCAGCGCGAAGTCCTTCTTCTCTTTCACGTTCGCGTCAACGATACGACCGTGCCAGGAATGGGTCATCACGACTTCACCCGAAGCCAGCAGCTGGGGCGGCTGCGCACCAGCGGTCCACCAGACGATGCTGCTCTTGATGGTGTCGAGCTTTTTGAATGCGCGGTCCACACCGGCTGGCGTACCCAGCACTTTGTAGACATCATTCACGGCGACGCCGTCCGCCATCAGCGCCCACTCCAGGGTCACGCTGGGGTCTTTTTTCAGGCCGCGCTTGCCAGGGAACTTAGCAACGTTGAAGAAGTCTTCCAGTGCCTTGGGGCCGTTTGCGCCGTATTTGGCTTTGTCAAATGCCACCACGTTGGAGTAGACGATCACGCCAATAGCGCAGGGCAGGATCATGCCGGGCGAAAAGTCTTTCGCAGCAGGCGTACCGTCCGCACCGGCGGGCAGTTTGGAGGGGTCAATGCGCTCGAGCAGACCTTCTTCGCAGCCTTTGAGGGCTTCAGCGGCTTCCAGGTCGACCACGTCCCATTTGATGTTGCCGGATTTCACCTGGGCGCTGATTTCGCCCAGGGTTCCGCCCCAGTCAGCCGAGGTGATCTTGATGCCGGTTTTGGCTGTGTAGGGCTTGTGGTAGGCCTCAATTTGGCTGTTGGTGTATGCACCACCCCACGACGCCACCGTCAAAGCTTGCTGGGCAGCGCCGGTTGTAGGCAGGATGGCAATTACGGCGGCGCCAACGACCGTGAGAGCACTAAGTTGAATCTTGTTGAACATGCTGGTTTCCTGTTGAAAAAAATGCCGCCCTCACTCGCCGTCCAAAGCCCGGCAATCGGCAGCGTTCCACCCCAGGGTGGCGGCGCTGCCGGCTTGCAGACTGAGGTCGCGTCCATCGTTGGGAAGCGTCACGATGAAATCTTCAAGCCCGCACGCGTTCATGCGCAAGCGGGCATAGCGGCCCAGGTAGGTCAGATCGACCACCGTGCCACTCACAAGGGTGTCTACCGAACCCGCAGCCGGGTTCAGGTGGATGCGTTCAGGCCGCACAGACAGGCGCGTGGCCTCGCCGACCGCCTTGATGGCGACGGACTGCGCTGACAAACGGGTGCCGTCGGCCAGCGTGACTTCGCAGGTGTTGCCGTGGATGAAACTGACCTTGCCGTGCAAGGTGTTGTTCTCACCGATGAACTGGGC
>CANIRI010000256.1 GCA_947469815.1 Comamonadaceae bacterium
GGCGGATCCGTTGAAGACGCCTTTGCACATTGCGCCGGTCTGGTATTTCACGCCCTACTATTCGATGTTGCGGGCGATTACCGACGAGATGATGCTGGTGCTGATTGCTTGCATCTGGGGCGGCGCCCTGGTCGCGGTGTTCCGTAGCCAACTGGCCGTGCTGTTCAAGATCGTGATTCTGGGCGCGGCAGTGGTGGTTACGGCCATGATGCTGAGCACCGATGCCAAGTTCTGGGGCGTGGTGGTGATGGGTGGTGCGGTGGTGATCCTGTTTTTCCTGCCTTGGCTGGATAACAGCGCGGTCAAATCGATCCGTTACCGTCCGAGCTGGCACCTGTATGTGTACGCCGTTTTTGTGGTGAACTTTGTGGTGCTGTCTTATCTGGGCGTGCAGCCACCTTCAGCCATTGGCGAGCGGATTTCGCAGGTTGGAACCTTGTACTACTTCGGTTTCTTCCTGCTGATGCCATGGTGGAGCATCATGGGTGATACCAAGCCTGTTCCCTCGCGTGTCAACTTCGCCCCTCATTAATTTTTGCGTCATCGACAGCCTCTCGCGCTGGAGTCCTTGTATATGAAAAAACTTGTTGCGAGCTTCGCACTCTTCTTTGCCTGCGTTGGTTCAGTCCTTGCCAGTTCGGGTGGCATCGCCTGGGATAAGGCACCGGACAAATCGAACGACGTACTGGCCTTGCAGCACGGCGCCAAGCTGTTCGTGAACTATTGCTTGAACTGCCATTCCGCCGCATACATGCGCTTCAACCGCCTGAAGGACATCGGATTGACGGAGCAGCAAATCAAAGACAACCTGCTGTTCACCACCGACAAGGTGGGCGACACCATGAAGGCGACGATTGACCCGCGCAATGCCAAAGATTGGTTCGGCGGCAACCCGCCCGATCTGACGCTGATTGCACGCTCGCGCTCATCGTCGGGGCAGGGCAGCGGCGCTGATTACGTTTACACCTACCTGCGTACGTTCTATCCAGATCCATCCAAGGCCACCGGCTGGAACAACCTGGCTTTCCCCAATGTGGGCATGCCCCATGTGCTGTGGGAGTTGCAGGGCAAGCGCGTACCCGAGTACACGCCGGTGGAGCAGCATGGCCATGAGGTAGAGGTTTTCAAAGGCTGGAAGCAGGTGACCCCCGGCACCATGAGTCCGGCCGAGTACGACGCCGCGATGGGTGACTTGGTGGGCTACCTGAGCTGGATGGCTGATCCGTCCCAAGGAACCCGCGTCCGCGTGGGTGTGTGGGTGCTCTTGTTCTTGCTGGTTTTCACCTTCTTTGCCTGGCGTTTGAACGCCGCGTTCTGGAAAAACGTGAAGTAAGCCTCGATGCTGCGCCGACTAGGCGCGGCGTGGTGCTTGCGATTGGGAGTGGGTTTGCGTGAGGCAGCCCACTCTTTTTAATTTTTAGGAGTGTCTAGTCATGATGGTTTTGTATTCAGGAACGACCTGCCCGTTTTCCCACCGTTGCCGCTTTGTGCTGTTTGAAAAGGGCATGGATTTCGAGATCCGGGACGTGGACCTCTACAACAAACCCGAAGACATCGCGGTCATGAACCCGTACGGGCAGGTGCCTATTCTGGTTGAGCGCGATTTGATTTTGTATGAATCCAACATCATCAACGAGTACATCGACGAGCGCTTCCCCCACCCGCAGTTGATGCCCGGCGATCCGGTTGACCGCGCGCGCGTGCGCCTGTTCCTGCTGAATTTTGAGAAAGAACTGTTTGTGCACGTAGCCGCACTGGAGGCACGTGCCTCCAAGAGCAACGAAAAAGCCATGGAGAAGGCCCGCGCCCATATCCGCGACCGTCTCACCCAGCTGGCCCCCGTGTTTTTGAAGAACAAATTCATGATGGGCGAAAGCTTCTCCATGCTCGACGTGGCGATCGCCCCCTTGCTCTGGCGCTTGGAGTACTACGGCATTGACCTGAGCAAAAACGCCACGCCTTTGCTGAAATACGCAGAGCGCATCTTTTCCCGCCCCGCGTACATCGAGGCCTTGACCCCGTCTGAAAAGGTGATGCGTAAATAAAGCGGAGCACCAGGTCATGGCAGATAGCAGCCCGACTACAAGCACCCGCCCTTATCTCGTCCGTGCCATTTACGAGTGGTGTACCGATAACGGCTACACCCCGTACATCGTGGTATCGGTTAACGCGGATGTGCGGGTGCCCATGGAGTTCGTAAAGAATGGCGAAATGGTTTTGAACGTGAGTTTCGATGCCACTAGCGGCCTGCAGCTGGGCAATGAATTCATTGAGTTCAAAGGACGATTCGGCGGCGTGGCACGTGACATTTTTGTCCCCGTTGGGCGCGTGTCGGCCATATACGCACGGGAAAATGGCCAGGGCATGGCCTTCCCTGTTGGGGAGCTTGCAGCCGCGCAGGCCAGCGGCGCTGGTATTGCACCGGAGGTCAGTTCCGCGGCCTCTGATGCGGAAACACCGCCCGACACACAGCCGCCTTCGGTCCGTGCCAAACCCGTCTTAACGCGGATCAAATAAAGGCTGCGGAAGGTAGAATTGCATCGTGCCGGTTTAGCTCAGTTGGTAGAGCAACCGCCTTGTAAGCGGTAGGTCATCAGTTCGAATCCGATAACCGGCACCATTTGACTGTCTCACACAGCATCATCCAGCATCAAAACCCGCTCTCTTCATTGGAGAAGCGGGTTTTTTATTGCCTCAGGCGGTCTCAGGGTGTCATCATGCGGGCGGAACGTGACGCGAACCCGTGCTAAATGTCGACCATCACCGAGGAAATATCCATGTTGCAAACCCCCGCCCAGGCCCAGCGGCCATGCCAGATTGTGATTACCGGAGGAGCCGGATTCCTGGGCGTGCTGCTCGCGCGCAGCCTGCTGGCCGCAGAGAACCTGGCGTTTGCGGGCGGAGCCGCAACTGCGATCGCACGCATCACGCTGGTGGACCGCGCGCTGCCGCCGACAGACGTGCTGGCCGACGCGCGCGTGCACGCCGTGACCGGCGACCTCAACGATTTGCTGCAAGACCCGGACAGCGCGGGCACGGTCATCCCTGCTGACACGACGCTTGTTTTTCATCTGGCCGCCGCCGTCAGCGGTGAATGCGAAGCCGATTTCGACCTTGGCATGCGCAGCAACTTGGCTGCCACCTTAGCGTTGCTCGAACGCTGCCGGGCGCTGAAAACCAGGCCCATGTTGGTTTTCTCCAGTTCGTTGGCGGTCTTCGGCGATGCACCGGGGCAGCCTATGCCGAACACCTTGGACGACAACACGCTGCCAACTCCGCAAAGCAGCTACGGCATCCAGAAATTCATGGGCGAGCAGCTGGTGGCCGATTACACGCGCAAGGGTTTCGTGCAGGGCCGCAGCGTGCGCCTGATGACGGTGAGCGTGCGCCCCGGCAAAGCCAATGGCGCTGCGTCAAGCTTTTTGAGCGGCATGCTGCGCGAGCCCCTGGCCGGTGTGCGCGCACGCTGCCCCGTACCGCCCGAGACGCCGGTTGCGCTGTCGTCTGCGGCTTGCAGCATCGCGGGTCTGATCTGTGCGGCCCAAACCAGCGATGCGACCTGGGGCCCGCGCACCGCCCTGACCTTGCCGGCGCTGACCACCACGCCAGCCGAAATGGCCGCTGCGCTAGCCCGGGTGGCAGGCCCGCAGGTTGCAGCCCTGATCGACTGGGTGCCAGACCCCGCCATCCACAACATCGTCAAGACCTGGCCGGCGCGTATCCATGCGCAGCGGGCACAGAATTTAGGCCTGCTGCCAGAAGCCAGCTTCGATGACATCATCCGCGCCTATGTTCAGGAAAATCCCCAGTCCATACACACACCTTAGAGGGGTGGCTGATGCAACTCCACCACCTTTTTGGAGCGCTTGCGGAATCGGATGTTCAACATTTCTACAGCCAACGAGAAGGCCATGGCGAAGTAGA
>CANIRI010000257.1 GCA_947469815.1 Comamonadaceae bacterium
ACGGCAAGCGCTACCACCACAACCACATCTTCACCTGGGAAGCCGGCGATAAAGCCGCCACAGATGCGGTGTTTGCCGGTGCGGCTGTGACAGTCTCGCAAGACATGCACTACCCGCGCGTGCATCCCTGCCCGCTGGAGACCTGCGGTGCGGTGGCATCGTTTGACCCGATCCGCGGCGAACTCACCACCTACCTCACCAGCCAGGCGCCGCACATTGTGCGCACCGTGGTGTCCATGCTCTCGGGCATCCCCGAGTCCAAGGTGCGCATCGTCTCGCCTGACATCGGCGGCGGCTTCGGTAACAAAGTGCCAATTTATCCCGGCTATGTCTGCGCCATCGTGGCCTCCATCGTGCTGGGCCGCCCGGTCAAGTGGGTGGAAGACCGCATCGAGAATTTGTCGTCCACCGGCTTTGCCCGCGACTACCACATGACCGGCGAACTGGCCGCCACCGCTGACGGCAAGATCCTCGCATTGCGCACCAATGTGATTGCCGACCACGGCGCGTTTGACGCCTGCGCCGACCCGACCAAATTCCCGGCCGGCATGTTCCACATCTGCACCGGCAGCTACGACATCGCCAACGCCTATTGCAAGGTCGACGGCGTCTACACCAACAAGGCGCCCGGTGGCGTGGCCTACCGCTGCTCCTTCCGGGTCACCGAGGCGGTGTACCTGGTGGAGCGCATGGTCGACGTGCTGGCGCAAAAGCTGGGCATGGACAAGGCCGAAATCCGCGCCAAAAACTTCATCAAGCGCGAACAGTTCCCCTACCACTCCGCGCTGGGCTTTGACTATGACTCGGGCGATTACCAGACCGCGCTGGACAAGGTGCTGGACGCGGTCGACTACAAAGGCCTGCGCGCTGAGCAGGCGGCCAAACGCGCAGATCCGCATTGCAGCACCTTGATGGGCATCGGCCTGGTCACTTTCACTGAAGTGGTGGGTGCCGGCCCGAGCAAGATCTGCGACATCCTGGGTGTGGGCATGTTCGACTCCTGCGAAATCCGCGTGCACCCCACGGGCAGCGCGATTGCACGCATGGGCACCATCTCGCAAGGCCAGGGCCACCAGACCACCTACGCGCAAATCATCGCCACCGAACTGGGCATTTCTTCGGAAATCATCCAGGTCGAAGAGGGTGACACCAGCACAGCGCCTTATGGTTTGGGAACCTACGGCTCGCGTTCCACCCCCGTGGCCGGTGCTGCGATCGCCATGGCGGCGCGGAAAATCCACGCCAAGGCCAAGAAGATTGCTGCGCATTTGATGGAGGTGAGCGAAGCCGATCTGGAATGGGAAATCGACCGCTTCAAAGTCCGTGGCGACGACGCCAAGTTCAAAACCATGACGCAGATCGCCTGGGCGGCCTACAACAGCCCGCCCCCCGGCCTCGAGCCAGGACTGGAAGCGGTGCACTACTACGACCCGCCCAACTTCACCTTCCCCTTCGGCATTTACCTGTGCGTGGTGGACATTGACAAGGGCACGGGCGAGACCAAAATCCGTCGCTTCTATGCACTGGACGATTGCGGCACCCGCATCAACCCCATGATCATCGAGGGCCAGATCCACGGCGGCTTGACCGAAGGTTTTGCGGTTGCCATGGGCCAGTTGCTGTCCTTTGACAAGCAGGGCAATATCCAGGGCAACTCGCTGATGGACTACTTCCTGCCCACCGCGGTTGAGACGCCGCATTGGGAAACCGACCACACGGTCACACCGTCGCCGCACCACCCCATCGGTGCCAAAGGCGTGGCGGAGTCGCCGCACGTGGGCAGCATCCCCACGTTTACCAGCGCCATGGTGGACGCCTTTGCCCACCTGGGTGTCACGCACTTCAACATGCCGCACACCGCCTACCGCGTCTGGCAGCAGTTGAAAAAATCAGGCATGAACACCTGATCGTTTCTGCGTAACATCTCCAGGGCCGGTGCATGCAAGTGCACCAGCCCTTTTTACTTATGTCCCCCGGAAGGTTCCCATGGAAGTCACGATAGAAAAGCAGTATCCCGTTGCAGCAGGCATGCCCGCCGCGTGGGCGGTGCTCTCCGACATGCACGCTCTCGCCACCTGTATGCCTGGCGCGCAGATTACCGAGGACGTGGACGCCACCCATTTCAAGGGCGGTGTGCGCGTCAAAGTCGGCCCGGCCGTCGCCGCTTTTGCTGGCACGATTGAAATCCTCACGCTCGACGCGGCCAGCCAGACCCTGAAGATGCTGGGCAAAGGGGCGGACAAAGGCGGTTCTTCCGCGTCCATGGAATTGACCGCGCAACTGCTGCCCGGCGAGGGCGGCCACTGCGTGCTGGCCGGCCATGCGGCGGTCATCGTCAATGGCAAGTTCGCGCAGTTCGGCGGGCGCATGATGAATTCGGTCTCCGACATGATCCTGGCCCAGTTCGCCGAGGTCTTCTCGCAAAAAGCGCAGGCCTTGCAAGCGGCCCAGGCCGCGCCGGTGGACCATTCCACAGCCGCGCAACCTGGCAGCGAGGGCGCTGCGCCAACCCCTGCACCCGCTGCCCATGTGGCTGCGCCCGTGGTGGCCACCGAATTCAACGCCCTGGGCCTGGTCTGGGCGTTGGTCAAGAACTTCTTTGCCGGCCTGTTCGGCAAAAAATCCGGCTCATGAGCGAGACGGCGCCGCCGCCCAGCCCGCAGGGGCTGCGCGAAAAGCTGTTCACGGCGGGCTACATCGCCGACGAGGACGTCGCCAGCCTGGTCTGGATGGCGCTCTCGCTGGAGCGTCCGGTCTTGCTCGAAGGCGAAGCCGGAGTCGGTAAAACCGCCGTTGCCGCCGCATGCGCGCGTGCGTTGGGTCGCCCGCTCTTGCGTTTGCAGTGCTACGAGGGGCTGGACCTGGGGCAGGCGGTGTACGAGTGGAATTACAGCCGCCAGTTGCTCGAGATCCGCTTGAGCGAAGCCAGCGGCGGAACCGACAAGCAAGCCTTGCGCGGCAATTTGTTCTCCGAAGAATTTCTGCTCGAGCGCCCGCTGCTGCAAGCGATCCGCAGCCCAGAGCCTTGCGTGTTGCTGATCGATGAGATCGACCGCGCCGACGAAGCCTTCGAGGCCTTTCTGCTGGAAATGCTCTCTGAGTTCCAGATCAGTATTCCGGAGCTGGGCACCTTGACCGCGCGCAGCAAGCCACTGGTGGTATTGACCAGCAACGGCACCCGCGATTTGTCGGACGCGCTGCGCAGGCGTTGCCTGTTCCATTACCTGGACTTTCCCAGCCTGTCGCGCGAGATGCACATCGTGCGCACCCTGGTCCCCGAGGCGCACAGCCGCTTGGTGGAAGAGGCAGTGGCCTTTGTGCAGCGCTTGCGCCGCGAAGACCTGGACAAAACGCCGGGCATTGCCGAGACCCTGGACTGGGTGCGCGTGCTGTTCAAACTGGGGCTGACCGAATTGCCCGTAGACCCGGCGCAACTTGCGCCCTCGCTGGCCGCTTTGCTCAAGACCCGCAACGACCGCTGGGCGCTCACACCCGAGCGCGTAGGCAAGCTGATCGACGGACCGCGCATCGGGCAGGACGTGGGCGTGGCCGGTGGCATGAAGTAAGGCGCGGGTGCGCATGCAGCCTGCCGCCGATCCGCGTGCCCAACTGGCAGACTTTGCGCACTACCTGCGCTCGCATGGTTTTGCGCTGGGCTATGCCGAAGTCAGCCTGATGTTGCAGGCGGCCGCCGCGCTGCCGCTGGCGCAGTGGGCGCGCACCGAATCGCTGTGGCGCGCGATTGCTGCGGGCAGCCACAAGCAATGGGCCAAATACCCCGAGCTGCACCAGGCCTTCTGGTTCCCGCACAAGGTGCGCGGTACCACCCGAACCTCGGGTTTGCAGCAGAAATCACGCAATCTGCGTGAGCTGGTGCGGCAGATGCACCAGGACATGGCGCAGTCCATGTCCAACA
>CANIRI010000258.1 GCA_947469815.1 Comamonadaceae bacterium
GCCCAGAAATCCACCAACACAGGAATGCGGTGCGAATCTGCGATGACTTCGGCTTCGAAATTGGCGACGGTGACGTTGATCATGGGCGAGGGCAGGCGGGTTAGATAGGGGTTAGGCGGGGGTGTGGAGAGGGCTAAACGTAAAATCGCGCGCTTCGTCTTTGCGCCAACCCACAGGTTTTACCCTATGCCATCTAACCACCCGGATTCTTCGAGCGTGCAAAGCGTGGAAATCATGCAGACGGGCGCAAAAATCGGTGTTGTCATGGGCTCCAGTTCGGACTGGGACACCATGCAGCACGCAGTCGCGATTCTCCAACACTTCGGTGTCGCCCATGAGGCGCAGGTCCTTTCAGCCCATCGCATGCCCGACCAGATGTTTGCCTATGCCGAAGCGGCGACCGGGCGGGGTCTGTGCGCCATCATCGCCGGGGCCGGTGGGGCGGCGCACCTGCCGGGCATGTTGGCCGCCAAAACCACGGTGCCGGTTCTGGGTGTGCCGGTAGCCGGTGAACATTTGCGCGGGGTTGACGCTTTGCACAGCATCGTGCAAATGCCCAAAGGCATTCCGGTGGCCACCTTCGCTATCGGCAAGGCCGGTGCCGCCAACGCCGCGCTGTTTGCCGTCGCCCTGCTGGCCTTGCATGACGCAGCTTTGCTTGCGCGCTTGCAGACTTACCGCGCCGAGCAAACGGCGGCGGCGCAGGCCATGGTGTTGCCGCCCCAAGCGCCTGAAACGCCTGGCGCGGGCAATGGGGCCTGAGCCAGTGACCACGCGCCACGCCTTGCTGCCGCAAGCCGGCGTGACCCTGGGTGTGATGGGCGGCGGCCAGCTCGGGCGCATGTTTGTGCACGCGGCCCAGGCCATGGGTTACAGCACCGCCGTGCTGGACCCGGACCCACACAGCCCGGCCGGTTTGGTCAGCCACCACCACATCGTCACCGCCTACGACGATCCGGCGGGGCTCGCCCAACTGGCTACGCTGTGCGCTGCGGTCACTACCGAATTTGAAAACGTCCCCGCTCCCGCCTTGCGCACCCTGGCCGCGCACTGCGTGGTGTCGCCGCCCGCTGCAGCGGTGGCGGTCGCCCAGGACCGGGCGCAGGAGAAAGCCCACTTTGTACGCTGCGGAGTTCCCTGCGCGCCCTATGCCCTCATTGAAACCGCTGCGCAACTTGAAGCGGTGCCGGATGCGCTCTTGCCCGGTATTTTGAAAACCGCCCGCATGGGCTATGACGGCAAGGGGCAGGTGCGCGTGGCCAGTCGTGCCGCCTTGGCGCTGGCCTGGGAATCGCTCGACCAGGTCCCGTGCGTGCTGGAGAAAATGCTGCCCTTGGAGGCTGAATGTTCGGTGCTGGTGGCGCGTGGTGCGGACGGCGTCATGGTGCATTTCCCGGTGCAGCGCAACCTGCACCGCGACGGTATTCTGGCCGTGACCGAGGTGTATGAAAGCAGCGTGCCAACACCGCTTGCCGCGCAGGCGGTTGCGGCGGCCGAATCGATTGCGCGCGGCCTGGATTACCTGGGCTTGCTGTGCGTGGAATTTTTTGTGTTGCAAGACGGCAGCCTGGTGGTCAACGAAATCGCGCCGCGCCCCCACAACAGCGGCCACTACACGCTGGACGCCTGCGACCAGTCGCAATTCACGCTGCAGGTGCGCACCCTGGCTGGTCTGCCCCTGACGCCGCCGCGCCAGCACAGCGCGGCGGTGATGCTCAACCTGCTGGGCGACATCTGGGCCGATGGCACGCCCGATTGGGCAGGCGTGCTGGCGCTGCCTGGCACCCATTTGCATCTGTACGGCAAAGCCCAGGCCCGCGCCGGCCGCAAGATGGGTCACCTCACCGTCACTGCCGCCAGCGCAGAGCAGGCGCGCGCGGTGGCCTTGCAGGCCGCGCAGCTGCTGGGCATCGCGGCTTTTTAGCGCCACCCCATGTTGCTGGACGCCCGTACGCCCGCCGGCCTGGACGCCGCGCTGGCACCCGCCGCCGCCCGACTGCGCGCGGGCGGTTTGATCGGTCTGCCCACCGAGACGGTGTACGGCCTGGGTGGCGATGCCGAAAACCCGGCTGCCGTCGCTGCCATATTTGCCGCCAAAGGTCGGCCCGCCGACCACCCGTTGATCGTCCATGTGGCCGATGGTGTGGGCGATGGTGAGGCCGGTGCCAAGGCCTTGGCGCATTTCGCCTCTTTCGTACCGCCCTTCGCGAAGGCCTTGGCCCGCGCCTTCTGGCCCGGCCCGTTGACCTTGATCCTGCCCCGGCGCGAAGGTGTGGCGCAAGCCGCTGCGGGGGGCCAGGACAGCATCGGCCTGCGCTGCCCCGCGCATCCGGTGGCCCTGGCTTTGCTGCGCCTGCTGGCCCAGGGGCCGCAGCCGCTGTGGGGCATTGCCGCGCCGAGTGCCAACCGCTTCGGGCGGGTCAGCCCGACCAGCGCCGCCCATGTGCGCAGCGAGTTGGGTGAGAGCTTGATGGTGCTCGATGGCGGCGACTGCCAGCGTGGTATTGAATCCACCATCGTCGATTGCACCCGCGGCCAGCCGGTCTTGCTGCGCCCGGGGCCTATTTCGCGCGCACAGTTGCGTACGGCGTGCGGGCAGCGGGTTTTGCTGCCTGCGGAGGCCACGGCGCTGAGACTGCAACAAGCCGCGCCGCGCGCCTCCGGCACCCTGGCCTCGCACTACGCGCCGCGCGCCCGGGTGGTGCTCATGGATGCGCCTGCTTTGAGCGCTGCCCTGCAAGGGCCGGCGCTGCCGCCGCGTGTGGGCTTGTACCTGCGCACCGCGTACTTGCAAGCCCTGGCGATCGCATTGCCAAATCCGCTGCTGGCGCGCATGCCACGCAGTGCCCTGGCAGCGGCGCGCAGCTTGTTCGCCATCTTGCGCCGGCTGGATGATGCGGGTGTGGACGCGATCTGGGTCGAGGCAGTGCCGGATGGCATTGCATGGGACGCTGTGCGGGATCGCTTGCAGCGTGCCGCCGCCTGAGGGCGGGACGCGGGCGTCGCCGTCGTGCGCTCAGCCTGCGGGTATGTCTGCGGGTGCGGCTGCGTTGCGGTAGCGCAGCTTCATGCTCAAGATGGCCAGCGCAACCGGCGCTGTGACGCAATTGGAAACAATCATGGGCCAGGATTCCAAGGCGATGGCATACACCAGCCACAGCAGCACGCCACTGGTGAAGATGCTGTACATCGCCAGGCTGATGCCGCTGACGTCTTTGGTTTTAAAGGTCTGCCAGGCTTGCGGAATAAAGCTCACGGTGGTGAGCACAGCGGCCACGCTGCCAATGATGTCGATCGTTTGCATAGGGTTCTAGTCGTTAGCTGTCCATTCGAGTAGCGCCTCGATGGCGGGGCGGGCTGCTGGTGCGTTGGCATGGTTCACCATGGCCACTACCACGTAGCGCTTGCCGCTGCGCGCCAGCACGTAGCCGCCAATGGCCAGCACGTTGTTGAGGCTGCCGGTCTTGAGATGGGCTGACGTGTTGGTGTTGCTGCGTTTGAGCGTGCCGTCTTGGCCGGCCACCGGTAGCGAGGCCATCAGCTCCGGCATGGTGGGCGCGGCATAGGCCGCTTGCAAGAGTTGGCCCAGCGCGTTGGCGCTGATGCTCTCCTGGCGGGACAAGCCCGAACCGTTTTCCAGCACGGGTGCATCCGACGTACCAAACCGTTGCGCCCACCAGCTTTGTACAAATGCGTTGGACGCTGCGAAGCTTGCCGTACTGTGCGTATCGCCCCCCGCGCTGCCGCGCCCCAGCGTCAGGTAGAGCTGCTGCGCCATCACGTTGTTGCTGTATTTGTTGATGTCGCGGATCACCTCGGCCAGGGTGGGTGATTTCAGCGTGAAGGCCGGGCCGCGCTCCAGCACCTGCGCCGGTGTGCTGCCGTAGCGCACGCTACCCGCCAGGCTTCCGCCCA
>CANIRI010000259.1 GCA_947469815.1 Comamonadaceae bacterium
AAGATTCGACGAATAGCCCTAGCCTGTGCACTCACATTACCGGTGTCACTGGCTGTTATGGCGGCAGATCCGGTCAAGCTGGGTCTTTTGGAAGACCAGTCGGGGAATTTTTCTCTGGCCGTGATTCCCAAGATCCACGCGACTGAGCTTGCCATTGAGGAAATCAACGCCAAGGGCGGCATCATGGGACGGCCAATCAAGCTGATCCATTACGACACCCAGTCTGACAACACCAAGTTCCAGGAATTTGCGCGCCGCTTGATCCAGACCGACAAGCCCGATGTCATTTTTGGCGCTTTTTCCAGCGCCTCGCGCGAAGCCATCCGTCCGATCATGGACAAGGCCAAGCAGCTGTATTTCTATAACAACCAGTACGAAGGCGGCGTCTGCGACTCCAACGTCTTTGTGACCGGCGCGGTTCCTGAGCAGCAGTTCTCGACCCTGGTTCCATGGCTGATGGAAAAATACGGCAAGCGCGTATACACGATTGCTGCTGACTACAACTTCGGTCAGATCTCGGCGGAGTGGGTCCGCAAAATCGTCAAAGAAAACGGCGGCACCATGGTCGGCGAAGAGTTCATCCCCTTGAGCGTCAACCAGTTCGGCCAAACCATCCAGAACATCCAGAAGGTCAAGCCTGACTTTGTGATGACGCTGCTGGTGGGCAATCTGCAATCGGCCTACTTTGAGCAACAAGCTGCTGCCAACCTGAATCTGCCTATGGGCAGCTCGATCCAGGTGGGACAGGCTTACGAGCACAAGCGCTTTAAGCCACCAGCACTGAAAAATATGTATGTGACACCCAACTACATCGAGGAAGTTGACTCACCTGCCAGCAACGACTTCAAGAAGCGCTTCAAGGCCAAGTTCCCGAACGAGCCCTATATCTCCCAGGAAGCAGCCAACGCGTATGACGCTGTGTACATTTACAAAGCCGCTGTCGAAAAAGCCAAGTCAACCGACATGGTCAAAGTGCGCAAGGCGCTGGAGGGCGGTGGCATTTGCACCGACGGGCCTCAGGGCAAAGTGTGTATGGACCCCAAGAGCCACCACATGAGCCACACGATTTACCTGGCCCATGTGCAGGATGACCATTCCATCAAGTTCCCCAAAGTATGGAATGACATCCAGCCCTACTGGCTGGGCGAGGCGGGCTGCAATCTGGCAGCCAAGGCGGACTACTCACAGTACACGCCTTCGAGCCCTCCCAAGAAGTAATTAGCAAGCTCTCTCCTCAGAGGCAACCCGTGGTGCTGCATGGGTTGCCTCACTCCAACGCTTCTTGAAGGTTGAGCGATGACGCTGTTCACGACGATTTATTCTTTTCTTTACCAGTTCGGCGATTCCTTTGCCTACCTGACGCTGTCGGCCTTGGGCCTGGCGGTGATCTTCGGCATGATGGGCGTGATCAACCTGGCGCACGGCGAATTTGTGATGTGCGGCGCGTACATCACCATTTTGACGGCCAAGGCCGGTTTGCCCCTGCCCTTGGCCATGCTCACTGGCGCAATGACTGCGGCCTGTGTCGGCGCGATTCTGGAGTACCTGATCGTCAGGCACCTCTACAACCGGCTCTTTGATTCCATTGTTGCGACCTGGGCGGTGAGCCTGATCACGCAGCAAACCATGCTCATCTTTGCTGGCCCCTCCATCGAAGGTTTGTCTACTCCGTTCGGTTCCTTTGAATTGGGCGAATACTCTTTCTCGACGTACCGCGCATTACTGCCCTTTTTCGCGATTGCGGTGTTGGCCGCCCTGTACCTGTTGTTTTTTCGCACCAACTACGGCATCTACGCCCGGGCCACGATACAGAACGCGCAGATGGCCAAGTGCCTGGGCTTGCGCACACCCCGTATCTATTCCATGACATTCGCGCTGGGTGCGGGGCTGGCCGGTTTGGCTGGCGCTTTGTACGCGCCCACCATCACGGCAGTTCCCACCATGGGCAGCAGCTTCATCGTCCCCGCTTTCGTTACGGTGGTGACCGGCGGGGCCAACGTGCTGCTGGGCGTTTTGCCGGCAGCTGGGTTTTTGGGCTTGATCCAAAGCGGCATGACCGCCGCATTTGGTCAGTTGGCCGGACAGATTGGCCTATTGATCACGGTGATTTTTGTGATCCGGCTCTTGCCCAAGGGTATGGGCCATCTCTTTACCCGGCGTTGAGCGCACATGCATCTGACAGACGACTATGAATACCACTGACTCAACGAACGCCGCAGCGCCCACCGGAGCGAAGACGCCAGCCCTTCAGCCATGGAAGACTCTGGCCGATCCGATGCTGCTGCTCATCGCCGCCTGCTTTTTCACCCCCTTGTTTTTGAGCGAGGGCGGCGTTAGCAACTTTGCCTACTGCTTGATTTGGACATTTGCGGCCATTGGGCTGGCCGCGATGTGGGGCTTTGGCGGCATTTTGAGTTTCGGGCAAACCGCGTTTTTTGGTTTGGCGGGTTATTGCTATGGCGTCTTCACCATCAACTTCGGTGACTCGCCCTGGAGCACCTGGGCGGGTGTTCTGAGTGGCTTGCTGCTGTGCATGGCGCTGGCCTGCTTGCTGGGCTACATGATTTTTTACGGTGGCATCAAAGACGTATTCATTGGCATCGTCACCTTGTCTGTGACGCTGGTGTTTGAGACCTTCATGGCGCAAACCGCCGGGCCACAGTGGGCGATTGGCAGCGCCCGCCTGAACGGCTTTAACGGCATGTCGTCCATGCCATCGCTCTCGCTGCCAGGAATGGGTGCAGACAACATCTTGCTGGAAGGCAACTACTTCCTCTTCATGGTCTTGGTGCTGTTGGTGATCGTCTATGTCGTCACCAAAAAACTCTTGGGCTCCTCGTTCGGACTCACGCTGGAGGCGATCCGTGAGAACCCCCACCGCGCGGAAATGCTGGGAATCGACATCCGCCGCTACCAACTCCTGATCTTCATATTCGGCAGCACGCTGGCGGGTTTATCCGGCATTTTGTACACGGTGTGGGGTAGCTACATCACGCCTTCGTCCATGGGCCTCACCGCATCGGCCATGCCCATTATTTGGGTGGCAACCGGCGGCAGACGCAGCCTGGCCGGGGCCATCATCGCCACCGTGGCGCTGCTGGATTTGTCCCAGGAACTGGTGGTCTATGGAAGCCAGTACGCCCTGGTGCTGATGGGCCTGATCTTGCTGGTCGTTGTGATGGCCATGCCCGCCGGCTTATTGCCCACGCTGCGCGACAAATTGTTCAAGCAATAGTCCCGGCAGCCTATTTTTATATCCCGCATTGAACAGGTAAGCGCGCATGACGGTCATATTGGAAACGAAGGACTTGAGCAAAAGCTTTGGCGGCGCCCAAGTCGTGGACGGAATCAATTTCCGGATTGAGAAGGGCGACACGCGCTGCGTGATCGGTCCCAATGGTGCGGGGAAAAGCACTTTTTTCAAATTGCTCATCGGCGAGCATGAACCGACACGCGGTCAGGTTTTTTTCAAGGGACAGAACATCTCGGACTTGTTGCCATACCAGCGTGTGGCCATGGGCATGAGCATCAAGTTCCAGGTGCCCGGCATATTCGCCGGCCTGAGCGTGGAGGAGCACCTGACCCTGGTGCTGCAGCGTGTGCCCCGGATCACGGACTTGCATCACGAGATGGGCGGCATCCTGGATAACTTTCACCTGCGCGACGAGCGTAAGGTCAAGGCCGGCAACCTGTCGCACGGTAAAAAGCAGTGGCTGGAGATTGCGATGGCGCTGGCGCTGCGGCCGGATGTCCTCTTGCTTGATGAGCCGGTGGCCGGGCTCTCTGATGAAGAAACCCGGGAGACCGGCGACCTCATCAACAAGCTCAAAACCCAAGGGATCACCATGATGGTGGTCGAACACGATATGGATTTTGTGCGGCAGGT
>CANIRI010000260.1 GCA_947469815.1 Comamonadaceae bacterium
AGATCGCCACTGCTGTCTACCAGACGGTGCCTGTCTGGTGGGCCCAGAAAAAAGGCGATGTCATTGCCGCGCGTGATGGCCAACCGCCCCAGCATCTTGGGCAATATAAAGCCTGGGCCTTCTATGGCCCTGTGGTCGCCAGAATTTATCCCGAGTTCGCCGGCTGGAATTGAGGCCTGCTCCGCAAGGCAATAGTCAAAAGGCGACCTTGTCCAGCCCCTTGAGTTGCAAAATTTCCCGGGCTTCGGCTGGAGACGCGATTTCCAGCCCAAGACCCTCAAGAATCCCGCGGACCTTGAGGACCTGCTCGGCGTTGGACTGCGCAAGTCTGCCCTTGCCGATCCAGAGGCTGTCCTCCAAACCGACACGGACATTGCCACCCATGGCGGCAGCCATCGAAGCGATCTTTATTTGACTGGCACCAGCCCCCAGGACAGACCAACGGTAGTCGTCACCAAAGAGTCTGTCGGCAGTCCTCTTCATGTGCATGACGTCGTCAGGATGGGTCCCGATGCCGCCCAATATCCCGAATACCGTCTGGATGAAAAAGGGCGCCTTGACCAAACCACGTTCGACGAAATGCGCCAGGTTGTAGAGGTGGGATGTGTCATAACACTCGAATTCATACCTCGTGTCATTGACCGACAACTCAGTCAACACCGCCTCCAGATCGCCGTAGGTGTTGCGAAAGATCAGGTCCTTGCTTCCCTCGAGGTAAGGACGCTCCCAATCGTGCTTGAATTCCTTGAACCGCTTGAGCATGGGAAACAGGCCGAAGTTCATGGTTCCCATGTTCATGGACGCCACTTCCGGCTTGAGTACTTTGGCGGGCTGCATGCGCTCATGGACCGTCATGTAGGGTGATCCACCAGTGGTCAGATTGACGATGACATCGCTATGCTGCTTGATCACCTTGAGGAACGGCGTGAAAGCCTCGGGTCGCTGGTCAGGCTTGCCGGTTACGGGATCTCGGGAATGAAGGTGGATGATGGCCGCTCCGGCCTGGGCGGCAGCGATGGACGCCTCGGCGATCTCCTCTGCAGAGACCGGCAAGTACGGGGACATCGACGGAGTATGAATGGCTCCGGTGACGGCACAACTGATGATGACCTTCTTCTGCTGAAACATAGGGTTCCTCGTCGACTTCTTTGAAAGGCTCAGCCTGTACTCACTGCGAAAGGGTATGCGCCGATGCAAGCAGCCGCAGCGCCTGCGTCAGGTGCGGCTTGTCCAGCATTTTTCCGTCCAATTGAACCGTGCCGGCACCCTTGGCATCGTCAAACGCCTTGACCACTGCCTGCGCATGGGCAACGTCGGCATCGTCCGGCGAAAAGCCGGCATTGATAGGCCCAATCTGGTCAGGATGGATGGCGATTTTTCCGGTGAACCCGGCGCGGCGTGAAGCTTGAACCTCACGCAGCAGCTGTGCCTGATCACGGAAGTTGGCGGTTATGGTTTCCACGGCCTGCAGGCCCGCTGCGTGCGCGCCAACCAGACAGAGGGAGCGAGCCAACTGGTAGGTGAACTCGTATTCGCCACTCTCAAGCCGGTTGGTACTTGCGCCTATCGCCGCAGACAGGTCCTCTGCACCCCAAGTCAATCCCAGCAGGCGCGCCGAAGCTCCCTTGTAGGTCTTCAGTTCGAACATGGCAGCAGGTGTCTCGGTCACCACAGGAATGATGCGCACCCGCCCATGTGCCACCCCCTCGCGATGCTCCAGCGCTGTAAGGTAATGGTCGAGCAGCACCACGTCGCGCGCCGATTCCACCTTGGGCAGCATGATGCCGTCAGGAGCACCTGCGACGATGGCTGCCAGGTCCGGCAAGGCGCTCTCGGTGGTCAGCGGATTGATGCGCACCCACAACTGCTGCTTGCTTCGATCACGATGAATCCGCAAGAACTCCCGCACCGTTGCCCGCGCTGCGTCCTTGTTGTCCGGCAGCACGGAGTCTTCCAGGTCCAGAATCAGCGCACTGGCGCCGGAACCTTGTGCCTTGGCAATCTTCTTGTCCGAATCACCCGGCACGAACAACAGTGACTTGAGGATGGTCTCTTGCATGAATCTGCTTCCACTTTCTTGTTTTCAGGACAGGCGCCAAGCCCGCTACCGGCCCTGGAAGACCGGTTTGCGCTTCTCAAAGAAGGCCTTGACGCCTTCGGCATGGTCTTCGGTCAGCAGCGCGAGTCCTTGCGCCCAGGCCTCGGCGTCCAGAAAGGTCTCCAGGGCTGGCTGGTGCATCAGCTTGAACATCTTCTTGGCCACGCCGAGTGCGAAGGTCGGGCCGCTGGCGAGCTCGCGCGCATACTCAAATGCAGCAGCATCGAGCTCCGCGTCGGGCACCACCTTGTTGACCAGCCCCAACGCATGCGCCTCCAGCGCCTCAACACGGCGTCCGGAATAAACCAGTTCCTTGGCACGCTGAATCCCCAAGTGCTGGGTGAGAAAGTAAACGGCGCCACCGTCGGGCACCAGACCGACATGGCGAAAAACCTGGGTGAAACGCGCCGTGTCCGAAGCGATGACGGCGTCACAGGCCAGCGCCATGCTCCAGCCAATGCCGGCCACAGCACCACGTACACCGGCCACCACCGGCTTTTCTATGTTCGCGAGGTTGCGCACCATCCGATGGGCGAGCTTGAGCAGCGTACGGCCGCTCTCTGCAGTGAAGTCGCCCATCTTGCTGACATCGCCACTGGCGCAGAACGCCTTTCCAGAAGCCTGCAGTAACACCGCGCGGACCGCCGAATCTCGCGCAGCCGTTTCAAAATGTGTGCCCAGGGCCTCCCGCATCTCCACCGTCAGCGCATTGAGTTTTTCGGGACGATCGAGCGTGATGATGGCGACGCCTTCGCGCAGTTCATAGCGGATCGTCATGTCATTGCCCCGTGAACGCTGGCACGCGCTTTTCGGCAAACGCCTTCGTGCCTTCGCCGACGTCTTGCGACGTCTGCAATAGCCGCAGCATCATTTGCTCCATGCGAAGACCCGTCGCCAGATCCACATCACGGCTGCGCACTGCAAGTTCCTTCGCAGACTGCACTGCCAGCGGGGCATTGCGCGCGAGCCGATGAGCGAAGTCCAGCGCCGTAGCCATCAATTCCGCTGGCTTGACCACCTTGTTGACCAAGCCCCAACGAAGCGCAGTTTGGGCGTCGAAGCTGTCGCCGAGAAGCAGCAATTCCATGGCGATCGGATGAGGCAACTGCTGCGCGATTCGCTGGGTGCCACCGTTTGCCGGAAACACCCCTCGCTTGACTTCGGCGACAGAGAACGTGGCGTGCTCCACACAAACGCGAAGATCGGTTGCCAACAGCAAGGTCATTCCCCCACCTATGCAATAGCCATTGACGGCCGCAACAATCGGCTTCCAAACCTCAAGACCCCGGTTGAGGAGTTGGTTCTTTTGAGTCAGTAGAAGCTCTGCAAGTGGCGGCTGTTGATTGACGAAGGACTTGAGGTCGGCACCGGCTGAAAACGCCCTGTCACCCGCCCCGGTTATCACTGCAACCCGAATGTCCGCGTCATCCCGTACACGCTCCCAGGCGGCCGACAAACCGGCGTAGTGTTCTGCGTCCATCGCATTCATGCGATCGGGGCGATTGATGGTGATCGATGCAACGTGGTTTTCGATGGTCAAGTCTATGGACATTGCTTTTCCGGTAAGTTGATGGATTGCGAATAGTGTTGATTCGTGCTCGGCTTACGACAGCAGCGCTGTCCGTCGCCGGGACGTCGTCAAAAGTCAAGCACCATGGGTGCGCTTGGCAATTCAGTGGTAGCGGCCGTGACTGCGGCGAGATGAAGTGCCATACGGCGGGAGGCAGCTTTTTCGTCCTTGGCCGTGATGGCCTCCATGATGCGCCGATGGGCATGCACGA
>CANIRI010000261.1 GCA_947469815.1 Comamonadaceae bacterium
GGCAACCCCGCCACGATGTACCAGACCTTCGCAGACCAACTTCATCTATTACCTGAAGATACGCTGGTATACCCAGGCCACGATTACATTGAGAACAACTTGCGCTTCACCCTGGACCGGGAACCGGGCAACCAGGACGCGCAGCAGTTACTGAACGCGGTCAGCGGTCAAAACCTGGACCAGCCCTTTGTCAGCACCCTGGCGCGCGAGCGCGAGGTGAACAGCTTTTTCCGGTTGCAAAGCCCGGGCGTCATCGCCCGCTTGCGCGAGGCGTTTCCCGATTTGCCGGATCAACCCGACGCCAAAACCGTGTTTTTGAAACTGCGCGAACTGCGTAATCATTGGTAAGCGTAAGTCAGCGCGGATAAACCGAACCGGAGACCACCATGCTCAAAGGACTGCACCACAACGCCTACCGTTGCCGCGACTCCGAGGAGACGCGCCAGTTCTACAGCGACTTTCTGGGGCTGCCGCTGGTCAACGCCTTCCAAATCCGCGAAACCAAAAGCGGGCGCGCCACCAAGACCCTGCATTCCTTCTACCAACTCGACGACGGCTCCTGCCTGGCTTTTTTCGAAGCGCCGGATATGCCTTTTGATTTCAAGAAGCAGCATGACTTCGACCTGCACATCGCCTTGGAGGTGTCGCCCGAAGATTTGCAGGCCATGTTCGCCAAAGGCCGCGCGGCGGGTATGGAAACGCGCGGCGTCTCCGACCACGAATTCATCGACTCGATTTATTTCCGCGACCCCAACGGCTACGTGATTGAGCTCACCGCCAAGCGGCCGGAACACGACGCTTATATGGACCAAGCCGCCCGCAGCGCCCGCACCGCACTCGACACCTGGCAGTCCGAAAAAGCTAGAGCTTGAGCGGCGCCAGGTAGCCGGTCAGCTCCAGAAAACCTTTGCCACCACCGGTGCCGCTGGCCGCGCCCTGCTCTTGCGCGCGCACCGCGCCCTCCCAGTACACCGGCCCGGCCGGGCGGCTGTCGAGCTCCGAATCGGGCATGAGCGGCTGCAGCGTCCAACTGCGCCAACCCTGCGCGGTGCGCAGCTCCACGCTGCGCTGCACCGGGTAGGCCGCACCGGTGCGCGGTGAGCGCCACCACTGCGCGGGTGCTGGCGCAGGCAGACGCACATCCTGCGGACCCAGCACCCGCAAGTCCCCGCGCGCACTGCGCAGCGAGCCCCCGGCCCACAGCGGCTGGCCCTTCGCATCGCGCACCACAAACGCGGTGAGCGCGCCGCCGTCATCCAGATTCACGCCCACCCAATCCCAGCCCACGGCCCGGGGATCGAGCAGCGTGGACGACCATTCGCGGTCCAGCCAGGCCTGACCCGTCACGGCAATCGGCTTGCCCTCGCGCGTCAGGGTTCCGGACACGCGCAGATGCGGCAGGCTGAAATAGTGGCTGGCTTGTTCGGGTTGCGGGCCTTTCTGGCTGAAACCGGCTTGGCCTTGCAGCAGCGCTGGCTGGGTCGGATCCAGCGCGAGGTCCAGTGCAAAGTCTGCGGTCGCAACCCGGGTGGTGAAGCGGCCAGATGCATCGCGCTGAAGCCGCCAGTCATCCAGCACGATATCGGTATCGCCTTGCGCCGCCTGGGCCAGGCCAAAGCCCGCGCGCGCGACCCGCTGCCCGTGCAGCAAGTGGCCGACTGCAGGGTCAGTCAATGCCGCATGCGCGAACAGAATCTGGCGCGGCGCAAATTGACTGGGGTTGGCCGTCCCGACACCGGGCCGGCTGCGGAAGAAGGTCACCTGAAATGCCAGGTCCTCGCCCTGGGGCGTTTGCAACCAGCCGGTGAGATACCACCATTCGGTGCGGAAATCCGGGTGCGCCCCGTGGTCCCGCGGCAGCGTGATGGCCACGCCGGGCCGTACCTGCGCCATTGGCTGCGCCCACGCGCCCAAGGCGGCGCAGCACAGCAGCAAGCCCAGGAAAAAACGGCTCAAGTTAAGCGTAGGCATTACCAATCCTCCCGCACCGCACGCACCGCGTCAGACGACAAGGCGCTGCGCCCGGCGACCACGGCGGTCAGCGCCGAAGCCAGCACCAAGCCCAGCCACAGCGCAGCAAACAAGCTCAGCGGCCAACGCGTATCCATGGTCCAGTGGAACGACTGCGGGTTCACCACCTGGATCAGCACCTGCCCCATCGCCGTGCCCAGCGCCAACCCGGCCACACCGCCTACGCCACCGAGCAATGCGCCTTCGAGCGCCAGCATGGCCAGCACCTGGCGGCGCAGCACGCCGATGTGGCGCAGCATGCCGAACTCGCGGGTGCGCGCCAGCGTCTGTGCGGAGAACGTGGCCGCCACCCCGGCCATGCCGACCAAAATGGCGATGGCCTCCAACGCATAGGTAGCGGCAAAGCTGCGGTCAAAAATCTTCAGGGCGATGGCCCTTATTTCTCCGGGACGGGCGAATTCGGCGCGTCCGGCCAGCTCGGCGGGCAAGGCCTGGCGCAGGGCGGCTATCGTTTCTTCTGCCTGCGCGCCGGTTTGCAAATCAATCGCTGCCTCGGCGCGGGCCGTGTCGCCGGTGAGCGCCTCGTAATCGCGTTCATCCATGGCCAGCGCGCCGAACTGGCGGCTGTAGTCGCGCCAGACCCCGGCCACGAATAAGGTGCGCATCTGCCCGCCCAGCGGCAACGCAAGGGTCTGCCCCGGCGCTGTTCCATACACCATGGCAAAGGGTTCCGACACCCATACCGCCATCTGCCCCGAAGGCACGGCCATTGCCGCACCGACCAAGGGCAGGCTGTGCTGCCGATGAGCGGGGGCCACTGTGTCCACCGAGTGAATGGGGCTGGCCATCAGCGCCACCGGGGCCCGCTGCGGGTCCAGGCGCAAGAGCACGGTGCGGCGAAAAGCAATGTCCGCCACACCGGGCGTGGCTCTCAGGCGCGCCTGCGCCGCTGGGTCCAGGCCACCGTCCTCCCCGCCATCCATGCGCAAATACACATCCGAAGCCAGAATACTGTGCATCCACTCGTCTACCGAGCCGCGAAAGCTCGCCACCATCAGCGCCATCGCCACCATCAGGCTGGTGCTGGCCACCACCCCGGACAAGGCGACTGCCGCCTGCCCGGGTGCGCCCCACAGGCGCTTGAGCGCCAGATACAGCGGCGCAAACCGGGTGGCTCGCGTCTCCACCCGCTTCTGCCAGGGCGCCAGCAGCATGCGCGCCAACCAGGGCGTTGCAGCAATGCCACCGGCCAGGATGATGGCAATCGACGCATAGCCAAACAGCGGCAAGCCCGCCACGGGCGGTACCAGCGCAGCCAGACCGCCCAGGGGCAGCAACACGGCGGCTGCCCGCAAGCGCGGCCGCTGGCGTGGGTCCGTTGCATCCACGCCCGACTTCAGCGCCACCGCCGCCTGCACCTGCAAGGCCTGCACCGCCGGCCACAGGCTGCCGGCAATGGCCACTGCCACACCCAAAAGAAAAAACACCAGCGCAGCAAGGGGGGGCAGGCTCAAGGCGGGACGGGTGGAGGAGAAGTAGCCACCGCCCAAATCACCCCCCAATAGTTGCAGGGCCAGCGCGGCCAAAGCCGCACCCAGGGCCAGCCCCAGCGCAGACCCCAGCACGCCCAGCGCTGCACCCTCGACCAGCAACTGCCGCAACAAAGCGCCACGGCGCAAACCCAGCACCCGCAAAAGAGCAAAAGGGGCCCGGCGCCGAACCACCGACAAGGACTGCGCGGAATACACCAAAAACCCGCCCGTGAGCAGCGCCACCATGGCCAGCATTTCCAGATTGACCCGGTAGGCGCGCGACAAGCTATCACTGCGCTGCGCCTCCGATTGCGGGGTGACCAGCTGCGCATCCGCTGGCAAAACGGCACGCACCGCCGCTTGCA
>CANIRI010000262.1 GCA_947469815.1 Comamonadaceae bacterium
ACCCGGTAGGCCACCGGGTTGTTGTAGACCATCATGGGCTTTTGGGCCACGGCGGCGATGGTGCGCAGGTTTTGCATGGCCTCGCGCGCGTCGGCGACATAAATCACCGAGGGCATGACCATGTAGCCGTCCACGCCCAACTTATTGGCGCCTTCGACGTAGCGCAGCGCCTCACGCGTACTGGTCTCGGAAATATTGGCCAGCACCGGGACCCGACCCGCACTGACTTCCAGTGCGTTCTTGGCCACCAGCAGCTTCTCTTCCAGCGTCAGCGTGCTGGCTTCACCCAGCGAGCCACAGGTCACCAAGCCGTGTATGCCGTTGCGGATCTGAAAGTCCAGATGTTTGGCGGTGCCCTCTAAGTCCAGGCTCTCGTCGGCGTGGAACTTGGTGGTGACGGCGGGAAAAATGCCTTTCCAGCGGGGGTTGTTCATCGTCAAACTCCTGTCAAACGGGCCTAGCCAAGTGGCTTAATATTTTTCGAACATATTAAAAATGTAGCACCGTTCGGCGCCGGAAGTGCCTGATTTTCGAAAACTTGCCGAGGGATTACCCTAGAGCCGGCTACCGCACGCAGTAAAAATGGATCTGCTGCCCGCGGACTTCGTCGGTCTTGCGAATGGGCGATGGGTTGGGAAGATCGGGGGCATAGACGAAATTGTCCCGAAGCGCCCAAATGTCGTTGCGCAGTGTGATGCCGCCATTCCAATCGCCCAGCGCGTTCACGTATTCCAGCTCTTCGGCCGTGGGTAAGCGACCCGACATTTGCTTGCACACGCGCTCCGCGGAGAGGGTGTCGGGGGTATGGGCGAATGCCGCGCCCGGTGCACCCAAAACGTCCAAGTTGGCTTTACCCATGGTCACTCTGGATGGGAATTTGGTGCGCTGGAAGTACTCAAAAATCTGACCGGCGAGGGCGTGCATCACCGATTGAGGGAGCCCCTGACCTTGGAAGCTGTAGGTTTCACCGTCTTTGTCTTCCAGGTGCAAAGTCACCAACACATTACCGGTGCAGCCAGGGCCGAATGAGTAGGTTCCCCAAAATATGCCCTGCAGATTCTTGACCAGTTTCTCGTCCAGATAACCTGGGCGCTTCTGGTCACGCACGGTACGCACCAGCTGAGTGAGCTGCATGGGGTTGAAGAAACTCAGCTGGCGTTGGGATGGCTGTACATCGCGGTAGTAGCCGTCCAGGGCGGCCTTGAAGCTGCCTTCCAACAAGACATCCATTCCCAGCCCAGAGGCGGCCCGCGCCCGGTTGAGGTTTTCCATTTCGTCGATGGCTTGGACGATGCCGATGGCGAAGACGTCTTGGGCGCCTTCGCGCATAAGCGCGATCACGTTGCTCAACAAGGATTGCGACTGGGTGTTTTTGCTTTTGCTGTAGGCCTCTTGATACTGGCAAAGGTCTTTGCCGCGAACAAACGGGATGGTGGGCCAGATTTGCATGGTGTGGCGGTGCTCCGCCATGGCGATGGCCGGCATGAGCAGCAAGCTGAGTAAAAACACGATCCAGCGGTTGATGTTTTTGGGCATAGCGTGTCTCTTGTTGGTGGCAGCCGTCGGTGTAAGTACTGCTTAAAGTGTACCGGTGCAGTTTTGGCTGGTCGCTGTGATAAGTCAAAGGTCGCCCAGGCCTAGCCCCCTGAGAGTCATCTCATTGAATTATACGATGTATATTATGTGAATATTAGTATCCGGTTATGCAAATGACAAGGGCCGAGCGATCCCAGCTCCTCAATGCCTGTGCCCGTCCATGGGGCCCCATAGCACCATCGCATCACGGCCCTGCACAGACAGCTCGACCTGCGCGCCGAATGGCAGCAGCACTTTGGTCGCCACATGCCCAAAAGGCAGGCCGGTGAAAACCGGCGCCGTAATTTGACTGCGCAACCAATCGACCACGGTGGCCAGCTTGAAGCCTTTGTCGTGCCCGCTGACGAGTTTGTAATTGGTGAATTGACCCAGCAACACAGCCTTTTGCCGACCCAAGACGCCGGCGTGCAGGAGTTGCGTCAGCATGCGCTCAATGCGGTAAGGGTGCTCGCCAACGTCTTCTAGGAACAAAATGCCGCCCTTAATGGCCGGGAAATACGGAGTACCCAGCAGGCCGCAGAGCATCGACAGATTGCCGCCCCACAAACGCCCCGCTGTCTCCCAGCCCTCAGGCCGGGCCTCTGAGGCCGGCAGACGCCAGCCGGTGCCCTCACCTTGGCCAAGCAGCAAATCCTCGAAGCAGGCCTGCATGATCTCGTCCGGCCCATCGGCCTTACCAAAGTCGGCCACCACATCGGGGCCCTGCCAGGTCACCGTGCCGGTTTTGGCGTAGACCGCCGCCTGGAATGCCGTGAAGTCACTCAAACCCACCCAGCGTGTGCCGTGTGCTGCTGAATTGGCGATCGCGTCATGAGGCAGGTCTGCCAACAAGCGGGTCAGGCCGTAGCCGCCGCGCGCAATCATGGCCACATCGGCGTGGCTTTCGGCCGCCCGGCCAATCGCCGCCAGCCGCGTGGCGTCATCGCCGGCGAAGCGCATGTGGCTGCTTAGCGCGGCCTCATCGACCGTCACCGTGCAATCCAAGCCTTGCAGCTGCTTGACGCCGCGCCGGAACGCAGCCTTGTCGCGGACCGCGCTCGATGGGGAGTAAATGTATATATCACGCATATTTATCTAGGAAATTTCAAGTTATTTATTGCAGTCAGATTTCTTTCGAAACCCTCAACTTAGCAAACGCACGCAGCGCGGCACGGTGGCCGCCATCCGGGAACGGCCCATCATAGGCATGCGAGGACTCCCCACCCGCTGCCGACATTTGTAATACCTGCAAGCCAAGGTAACCGTGCCGCGCTTCTATGGGCGGCGTCAATCCCAGAATCGCGCCCCGGTCGGGTATGACGAGCACCAGGCTGCCTGGCTCAAGGTGTTCGATGAACTCCAGCAGCACCCGGCGGTGGAAATCCAAGGTATGGAAGGCATCCTTTTTGGGTTTGTCGCTCTTGCCAAAGCCAATCAAGTCCGGTGCGACCACGCGGTGCCCTGCCCTGGTCCACGCGGGAATCTGCTCACGAAAGGCGTAACTCCAGTCGGAGTCGCCGTGCAGACACAAATAAGTGTGGCCAGACGCGGGTACGCCGGGGTCTGCAGGCACATCCAAATAGTGCATCCGCAGTCCGTTCAGCGAAGGCAGCGCATCGGTGTAGACTCCGTGCCACGGATAGTCTGGCAATCCCTCAAAACAGGCATCGGGTGTGCGCAGTGCGTCTTCGCGAACAGGTTCGGGGTTAACACGACGTGGTTTGAAGAAGGCCTGCAGTTGCAGCGCCGCCTCAGCCGCGAGCACGCCGCCTTGCACCTGGGTCTGGTGGTTAAGTTGGGAGTGGGCAAACACGTTGATGACCGACCCAGCCGCGCCGGTACGCGGGTCCGTGGCACCAAAAACTACGCGTTTCAGCCTCGCGTGCAGCATGGCACCGCTGCACATGGCGCAGGGCTCCAGGGTGACAAACAGTTCACACCCATCGAGGCGGTAATTGCCAAGGACGGCGGCGGCGGCGCGGATCGCCAGAATTTCGGCGTGGGCGCTGGGGTCGTGGGCGGCAATCGGCGCGTTTCGCCCGCTGGCGATGAGTTGGCCGTCTTTGACCACCACGGCGCCCACCGGAACCTCCCCCTCTAGCGCGGCCAAGCGCGCCTGGTCCAGCGCCAGGCGCATCCAGTGCGAATCGGCGTAGCCGATATCGATCACGCCGAGGCGACCCCCAGCCCCAGCTTGCGCATCCAATGCGCCAGGCCCTGCTCGCCCGGACCGCCGGCGTCATAAATCTCCAGCATCC
>CANIRI010000263.1 GCA_947469815.1 Comamonadaceae bacterium
TTCTTGACTGATTTAGGGGCCATTCCCATGAGTAACAAAGCTTCCACTGTCCTGGATAAGTTAGCTGAGTACGAGGCGTCGAATATTTCTACCCAGCCGCTGTACGACGAGTGGTCACAGACTTATGAAAAAGACCTGGTGGGCAATCTGGGTTACACCGGCCACCTGATTGCTGCCAACGCGTTAGCCGAGTTCGCGCCAGACACGGCAGCCTCCATCATTGACATCGGTTGCGGTACGGGTCTGGTGGGACAAGCGCTCAAGACCCTTGGCTAAAGCCACATCGACGGGATCGATTTCTCTGAAGAAATGCTCCATGTCGCACGCCCTAAAGCCATTTACGGAAAGCTGGTGTCAGGCGATTTGATGCAGAAGACGGTAATTGAAACCGGCGCTTACCAGGCGGCTGTTTGCGCAGGTTCATTTGCCCCTGGGCACCTGGGACCCGAGTGCTATCCGGAAATCATCCGGCTTGTACAACCCGGGAGCCCCATTGTCATTTTCATGAACGGAGCGCACTTTGTAGAAGATGACTACCAGTCTCACATCGACCGGCTGGAGCAGTCCGGCGTCTGGAAAATCCTCGAAATCAAGGCCTTCAATTACATGAGCGCAGTAGAGCGGCCAGGTCGATTGATTGTTGCGCGTAAATGCTTGTGATCCTCCTGATCGCCTAAAGTGCCGGCACGATGAAACTGGTTACGGCAGCCATCATCCGAGATGGCGAAGACATTCTGGTGGTCCGGCGCGGCGCCGGTGAAATGCTGGCCGGATTTTGGGAGTTCCCGGGTGGCCCGGTCGAACATCCGGAGACCCTGCAGGAGTGCCTGGAGCGCGAACTGTTTGCGGTCCTTGACGTCGCGACCAAAGCTGGACAGGTCATCGTGGTCTGCGATCACGAATACGAAAGCGGCTCCATCAAACTGGTGGCCATGGAAACCGAAATCGTCCAAGGCAAGCTCACCCTGAGCGTGCATGACAAGATGCGCTGGTTACCCGCCGGTGACATACTAGGTTTGAAGCTGGCCCCTGCGGCGATACCAATTGCGCAGTCCCTGCTAGAAGAAAGCGCATGACTTCGATGCCCGTCTACCCCCTTTACGGTCCCAGCAAACCATGATCAAAGGCCTGGTGCAACTTTTCATCTTCCAAGCGCTGGGTGAACTGCTGTCCAAATTCCAATTCCCGTTCATGCCAGGTCCCGTGCTGGGCTTGGTTTTATTACTGGCCTACCTGACCCTACGCGGCCATCTGCCCGCTTCCATTGACTTGGTGGGCAGCGGCATCCTGCAGCACCTGGGCTTGCTGTTCATTCCCGCCTCGGTGGGCGTTGTGCTGTATTTACCTATTCTGCAGACGCACGCATGGGCTATTGCTGCGACGCTGGTGGTCAGCGTGCTGGCAACGATTGCGGTCACTGCTGGCTTGCTCAAGCTCTTGTCCACAAAGCCCTGATATGCGCACGGACTTGCCCCCCATCACAGAGATTTGGGTTTATCTATCTGGTAGCCCACTGATTGCGCTGGTCCTCACCCTGAGCGCGTATTTGCTGGGACTGACCCTTTACGAACGCAGCGAACGCAACCCTCTGGCGAACCCGGTACTGATTGCTGTGCTTGTGGTCACCTGCGCCATCCAATGGCTGGACATGCCGTATGCGACATATTTTGAAGGTGCGCAGTTTGTGCACTTTCTGCTGGGCACGGCCACCGTGTCTTTAGCGATTCCCATTTACAAAGGATTAGCCTCACTCAAAGGACGTATAGGCGTGCTGATGTTTTCGCTCGCAGCAGGAGGCATCACATCCGCTTTTTCAGCGCTTGCCATGGCGCGCTGGTTAGGGATGGACGAGGCACTGGTGCGTGGCCTGGTAGCCAAGTCCGTGACCGCTCCTATCGCCATGGGCATCGCCGAGCGCGTCCAAGCCTCGCCCACATTAACCGCTATCTTTGCGGTTAGCACGGGTATTCTGGGTGCGGTACTGGGACGCTATGTGTTGGATGCACTGCGCGTAACGCAGTGGTGGCAACGGGGGTTTGCTTTGGGCGTGGCTGCACACGGTATTGGCACTTCAAGGGCCTTCAGCGTTCATCCCGAAGCCGGGGCCTATGCCAGCTTGGGCATGGGATTGCATGGAATCCTTGGCGCAGCGCTCATTCCCTATGCCGTCGCGTGGTGGTTTTAATCCACGGCGATCTTCAATCCATCCAACACAAAAATCAGGAGATCAAAATGAAAGTCCTCCGTATCCTCAGCGACGTCCGTTTGGTCATTGCCGAACTCGAAGTTCACCTGGGCGAAGACGTACGCAACAGCCCTACGCTGTGTGCCGTGCTTCCCGGCGTCTCCGGAGCACCGGATCAGGTCGTGCCCTTGAGCACGCCCGATGGTCGGCCCATCTTTATGAAAATAGACAACGCGATTACCTAGTTAACGGATCGGTAAACACCCGAACGTGCTGAGAACGCAGGACGCATAAAAACGCATACCCTTAAAGTGAACACATCAACATGAGTCATCCCTGGAGAACCCCCTGTGCTGAAACCCTTCAAGATTGATGTTCCTCAAAAAACCTTAGATTCCATTCAAACAAGGGTTCAAGCATACGAGTGGGGTTACGAGCCGGACGATGGCGGGTGGGGCTATGGCGCTGAGCTTGCGTACATGAAAGAGCTCTGCCACTATTGGGTGACGCATTACGACTGGCGACAACAAGAAGCGCATCTCAACACGTTCCGGCAATTCAAAACAGTGATTGACGGCCTAGCCATTCACTTCATTTATGAACGTGGCAGTGGCCCGTCCCCCATGCCACTGCTGATCATGCACGGTTGGCCCAGCTCGATGGTTGAACACATTTCGATGGTGAACCGCCTAGCGCATCCTGAGCAATTTGGTGGCGACGTTGCGGACGCATTTGACGTGGTTGCAGTTTCATTACCAGGGTTTGGATTCTCTGATCGTCCATCTCGACCTATGGGGCCAAGAGCTATTGCGGGAATCCTGCATAAGTTGATGACCCACAATTTGGGGTACCAAAGTTACATGGCGCAAGGTGGCGACTGGGGTAGTGCCATCAGCAGCTGGCTGGGCTACGACCATGCGTCGGCATGCTGCGCAATCCACATCAATTTCCCCACCATGCGTCACTTCGCGGGTCCACAGACACCAGAAGAAGCGCAATGGGCAGCCGCTCTGGAGCGTGATCAACTTATGGAGGAAGGCTATCGCACGCTACAGGCGACCAAGCCGCAGACTTTGGGCTACGCCATGGCCGACAGCCCGGTAGGTGTGGCGGCTTGGATTATTGAAAAATTCCATGGCTGGTCTGAGCTGAAAGATGGCGACCTGGGTAGCGTTTACACCAAGGACGTATTGCTAACCAACATCATGATTTATCTTGTAACCGGTAGCTTCCATTCAGCCACCTGGATCTATTTTGGTCGACGCGAGGAAGGCGGACGCATTCTCAGTCCAGAGGGACGGCGCGTTGAAGTGCCTACGGCTGTCGCCGTTTTTCCGGCAGAAATGATGGCATGGCCACCACGAACCTACGTTGACAGGCTATACCGGGTGGCCAGATGGACCGAGATGCCAAAGGGTGGGCATTTTCCTGCCATGGAACAACCACAATTGCTGGCAGACGATGTCGGCGCCTTTGCGCGATCCTTGCGTGAAGGATGAGCGGCGCTAAAGCTCAAAAGCGCTGGGTATCCAGCAGTGATCAGCTACGCACCATGTGGTTGCGTCTGCGGGCACTGACCTACCCCCTTCCAGTCGCACCAGCCCAAAGTAGCATTTGGTCAA
>CANIRI010000264.1 GCA_947469815.1 Comamonadaceae bacterium
CCTAGCCTGGCCACGCGCCGCGCCGACCTCAAACCGCGCAGCAACAACCAGGCGCGCTACCTGGACAACATCGCCGGCCACGACATCACCATCGGCATCGGCCCGGCTGGTACCGGCAAGACCTATCTGGCCGTTGCTGCTGCGGTGGATGCGCTGCAACGCAACGCGGTACAACGCATCATCCTCACCCGCCCCGCCGTGGAGGCCGGTGAGCGCCTGGGCTTTTTGCCGGGCGACCTGAACCAGAAGGTAGACCCTTATCTGCGTCCGCTCTACGATGCGCTATACGACCTGATGGGTTTTGACCAAGTGCACAAAGCCTTTGAACGCCAGGCGCTGGAGATCGCGCCATTGGCTTTTATGCGTGGGCGTACGCTCAACAATGCCTTTGTCATCCTCGACGAAGCGCAAAACACCACCCCCGAGCAAATGAAAATGTTTTTGACCCGCGTGGGCTTTGGCACCAAGGCAGTCATTACCGGCGACGTCAGCCAGATCGACCTGCCCAAAGCCCAGCTCAGCGGCCTGATTGACGCCGAGCGCACGCTGCGCCGCATCGACGGCATCGCCATCACCCACCTGACCAGTGCCGACATCGTGCGACATCCGCTGGTGGCGCGCATTGTGGACGCCTACGACGCCGTGGCGCGGCTGGAATCCGACATCAGCGATGTACCGCAGATGCCGCCCGAGCCGCCCCGCAGCGACCTGCCCAAAACCCGCTCGCCCCGGCTGCGGGCGATGCCACGCTAACCCGGAACACGCGCGCGCCATGCTGCACCCGTTGCGCCTGTCCTTGCAATTCGCCCGGTTGGCCACGCCCGGCCCGCACCGCGCCGCCCTGCCCCGCCAAAGCGTGGCCCGCTGGATCCGCCACGCCCTGGCGCGAGAAGCCGAAATAACCGTGCGCATCGTCGACGAAGCCGAAGGCCTGGCACTTAACACCGCCTACCGCAATCAAGACCACGCCACCAATGTGCTGACCTTTGACTACAGCCGCGAACCCGTGGTCTGCGCCGACCTGGTCCTGTGCGCGGCGGTGGTGGCGCGCGAGGCGCTGGAGCAAGGCAAAACCCTGCAAGCCCACTACACCCACCTCATCGTCCACGGCACCCTGCACGCCCAAGGCTGGGACCACATCAAAGCCGCGCAAGCCCGCGCCATGGAAGCGCGGGAGGTGGAGATACTGGCGGGCTTGGGTGTGCGCAATCCGTATTGAAAAACCAGAACGGTGAAGTTAGATTGACGGCTGCACCCGCATCGGAATCGTCACCGGCCCGTCATTCACCAGTTCCACCTGCATATCCGCAGCGAAGACGCCGGTGGCCACCTCGCTGTGCGCGCCGCGCGCCTGCTGCACAAAGTGCTCGTACAGGGCGCGGCCCAGATCCGGAGCGGCCACTTGCGTGAAGCTGGGGCGGTTGCCGCCGGATGTGTCAGCCGCCAGGGTGAACTGGCTGACCAGCAGCAGGCCGCCGTGCAGCCCCGCGCCGTCCAGGTCTTGGACGCAGCGGTTCATCTTGCCCTGCGCGTCGCTGAAGATGCGCAGTTTGAGGATTTTGGCCAGCAGTTTGTCAGCTTGCGCCGGAGTGTCGCCCTGCTCGGCGCAGACCAGGACCAGCAGGCCCGCGCCGATTTGTCCGACGACCGTGCCTTCAATGGTGACGCTGGCGCGGCGCACCCGCTGGATGAGCGCCAGCATGCGGCTTCAGGCCAGGGTGAGGCGCACGAACTTGCGCTTGCCGACCTGTACCACGTAGGTGCCCGCGCCGAGCTTGAGGCCTTTGTCGCTGACAACCTGGCTGTCCACGCGCACGCCACCGCCGTCGATCAGGCGATTGCCTTCGCCCGTACTGGCAGCTAGGCCGGTGGATTTGAGTAGCGCGCCAATAGTTTGCGCCGCACCATCTGCACCCAGGGGCAGGCTGATCTCGGCGATCTCATCCGGAATACCGCCCTTGCTGCGATTGACAAAGTCCTGCTCGGCCGCGTCGGCAGCGGCCGCGCTGTGAAAGCGCGCGGTGATTTCTTTGGCCAGCGCCACCTTGGCGTCGCGGGGATTGCGTCCGCCTTCTACTTCGGCCTTGAGCGCGGCAATTTGCGCCTCGCTGTGGAAGCTCAGCAGCGTGTACCAGCGCCACATGAGCACGTCGGAGATGCCCATCACCTTGGCGAACATGGTGTTGGGCTCCTCGGAGATGCCGATGTAGTTGTTCTTGCTCTTGGACATTTTGTCCACGCCGTCGGTGCCCTCCAACAGCGGCATGGTCAGGATGCACTGGGGTTCCTGGCCATATTCAGCCTGCAGGTGGCGGCCCATGAGAAGGTTGAATTTCTGGTCGGTACCGCCCAGCTCCAAGTCGCTCTTCAGCGCCACGCTGTCATAACCCTGCATCAGCGGGTACAAAAACTCGTGCACGCTAATGGACTGGCCCGCCTTGAAGCGGTCGTGGAAGTCGTTGCGCTCCATCATGCGCGCCACCGTGTAGCGGCTGGCGAGCTGGATCATGCCGCGCGCGCCCAGCGGGTCGCTCCATTCGCTGTTGTAGCGGATTTCGGTTTTGGCCGGGTCCAGCACCAGGCTGGCCTGTTTGTAATAGGTCTCGGCGTTCAGTTTGATTTGCTCTGCGGTGAGCGGCGGGCGGGTGCTGTTGCGGCCGGACGGGTCGCCGATCATGCTGGTGAAGTCACCTATCAAGAAGATGACGGTGTGGCCCAGGTCCTGGAGCTGGCGCATTTTGTTGAGCACCACGGTGTGGCCGATGTGGATGTCCGGCGCGGTGGGGTCCAGGCCGAGCTTGATGCGCAGCGGCGTGCCGGTGGCCTCGGACTTCTGCAGTTTTTTCACCCAGTCGGCCTGCGGAATGAGTTCTTCGCAGCCCCGCAAAGTCACCGCCAAAGCGTGCGCCACATCCGCAGAAACAGGGGGGCCTGCGTGGAGCGCGGCTGCGGAATCGGTGGGAATCATAGGATTGGGAAGAAAAATGGCGCTTGGATATACTGCGGCCCGGCGGATGCGACCGTTCGAGACGACCAATTTTAGCCTCGCACCCCTGCCGATACCTGCTGCTTGCAGCCCCCTCCACCGGAGTACCCATTTGATCGACCGCTGCTTTCACGCCATAGACCGCGCCATAACGCGGCTTGCGGCGTGGGTTCACCACTACCCCGAGCGCTTGGCGGCGGGTGTGGCAGCGCTGGCGCTGCTTGCAACCGGGGCCAGCGTCGCGGTTGCGAATCTTGCGCCCGACGACAGCCGCATCAGCACCCGTTCGGTTGTTGAAACCGTAGAAACCCTGCCGATTCGCGCGCAGATCGAGGCGCTCGCGCAACAAACCCAAGAGCTCCACCGGTCCACGCAAAGCCGCAGCAATGACAGCGCCGAGGCGATCCTCAAGCGCCTGGGTGTGTCGGACGCGCAAGCGCTGAACTTTTTGCGCACCGACCCCGGTTTCCAAAGAAACGTGCTCGGCCGCTTGGGCCGCAACCTGCAGGCGCAAACAGCGCGGGGCACGAGCTTGATCGGACTCACCGCCCGCTGGGTGAACTCAGATGACACCTTCGGACGCTGGACCCTGCGCAAGACGGACAGCGGCTACGACTCCGATCTGCAGACGCTTCCCCTGGTGGCCAGCACCCGACTTGGTACCGGCACCATCACATCGAATCTGTTTGCAGCCACCGACGAGGCGCAGTTACACGACGGCGTTGCGGTGCAATTGGCCGAGATTTTTTCCGGCGCTGTTGACTTCTACCGCTTACCCAAGGGCGCCCGGTTTTCGGTTGTA
>CANIRI010000265.1 GCA_947469815.1 Comamonadaceae bacterium
CGCCAGCGAAAGTGCCGAAAGTGATGGGCAGGTAATTGGGGCGGAAAGTGGTGGTGCCGACCTGGCTGATAGGCTTGTTCAGCGCGCGTGCCGCCAGTGCCATGCCGTTGATATTGCCCAGCTTGCCCTGGTCGGTGCCAAAGCCCATGGCGGTGTAGCGCTTGATGTGCTCGATGGACTCAAAGCCCTCGCGCACAGCCAACTCGATGTCGGCCGCACCTACGTCGTTCTGGTAATCGATGAATGCCTTGGCACGGCGCGACACCGGCTCGCCGGTCTCGGCAATCCAAAACGCGGTGATGGGCTCGGCCACCGGCTCGGTGACCGCGTAGCTGCTGGCCTGTGCGGCAAACCCTGCAGCGCTGGCGGCCTGCGCCCCGGCCTGGCTGGCCGCGTGCAAGCTAGTGGCCACGCCGAAGTCCGCTGCGCCTGCGCCGACGATGGTCTGGTCGGCGATGCGGCTGCCGGGCTCAAAGCAGCATTGGGCGTCATTCCACTGCGCTTTGCCACCGGAATGGGAATACAAATGAATGGCGGGGTTCCAACCACCGGCCATGCCCAGCGCGTCGCAAGGCAAGCTGCGGCGTGGGCCACCGGCTTTGCCAGCGTTCATGGGGGCCACGATGACCTCGGTCACCGCCATGCCACCACCCGCTTCAACCGGCACATGGCCGCGCAACACGCTGACACCGGCGTTCGTGGCCTGTTCAACCAAACCACCCGCAGGCGCTTTGCCGGTGCGCGCATCGACCACGCTGACGCGGGCACCGGCCTGGCGCAACACCAGGGCGTCGGCGTAGGCGCTGTCGTTGTTCGTCAGCAGCACGATCTCGCGCCCGACCAGCACGCCGTACAGCGTGGCGTAGTCGGCCATCGCAGAGGACAGCATCACGCCGGGCAGGTCATTGTTGCCAAACACCATGGGGCGCTCGTGCGCACCGGTTGCCAGAATCACCTGCTTGGCGCGCACGCGCCACAAGCGTTCGCGGAAACCGCTGCGACCGGCCAGCGGCATATGGTCGTTGAGCGCCTCGCGCACCGTTAAAAAATTGTGGTCGTGGTAACCAAAGACCACGCCACGGCGGATGATGCGCACCTCGGGCATGGTGGCCAGTTCGGCCTCTGCAGCGCGCACCCAGTCGCTGGCCGATTGACCGTCGATGGTGGCGGTTTGGCGGTGTGCCGAACCACCGAGCTGCGATTGCAATTCGGCCAGAATCACCCGCGCGCCACTGCGGCCTGCGGCCAGGGCGGCAGCCAAACCGACCACGCCGCCACCGGCAATGAACACATCGCAATGGATGTTCTGGTGCACATACGTGGCTTCGTCTTCGACTTGCGGCGATGCGCCCAGGCCACCGGCCTTGCGGATAAAACGCTCGTAAAACATCCAGGCCTTGGCCGGCCACATAAAGGTCTTGTAATAAAAACCAGCGGGAAACAGCGGCGTGCCCCAGCGGTTGACGCTGAACAAGCGCGCCAATGCGCCGGGCCAGCCGTTCACGCTTTCTCCCACGAGCTGGTCATACAACTCAATCTCGGGCATCTTGGCATTCGGGATGGTGTGCGCGCCGCGCTCGAGCTGCACCAGCGCCGACGGTTCTTCGATGCCCGATGTGACGATGCCGCGCGGACGGTGGTACTTCCAGGAGCGCGAGTACAGCAACTCGCCCGCCGCGAGCAGGGCGGAGGCCAGCGTGTCACCGGCAAAGCCCTGGTAGCTGCGGCCATTGAAAGTGAAGCGCAGGCTGCGGCTGCGGTCCAGCCGCTGGCCCAGCGTGTTGATGCGTTGGCCGCTCATGCTGCAGCTCCTGCGCCGGGCGCTGCATCGGGGTTTTCACCGGGCTTGTAGAACTTGCTGAACTGGTAGCTCACGGTGTGGCGTTCGGCGTTGAACCAGCGACGGCAACCGGCGGTATGCAGCCACTGTTCGCGGTGCAGGCCTTTGGGGTTTTTGCGCATGAACAAATAGTCGCCCCACTGTTCATCGCTGAGGGCGTCGGTGTCGAGCGGGCGGGCGATGTGCGCCTCGCCGCCGCAGCTGAATTCACTTTCGGCGCGGGGGCCGCACCAGGGGCAGGTAATGAGTAGCATCGTGGTGGTTCTCTTCAATCAGGTTCAGTGCGCGACGCCAGCGGCACCGTGTTCATCAATCAAGTGGCCGGTGTTGAAGCGGTTCAGTTCAAAGGCCGCGTTCAGCGCATGCGGCCGGTCTTGCGCAATCGTGTGCGCCATCACCCAGCCCGAGCCCGGCGTGGCTTTGAAGCCGCCGGTGCCCCAGCCGCAGTTGAAATACAGGCCTTTGATGTGCGTCTTGGAAATGATGGGACAGGCGTCAGGCGCGACGTCCACAATGCCGCCCCACTGGCGGTTCATGCGCACCCGGCGGAAGATAGGGAACAGCTCGCAAATCGCTTGCAGGGTGTGCTCGATGACGGGGAAACTGCCCCGCTGCCCGTAGCCCACATAGGAATCGATACCCGCGCCAATCACCAGGTCGCCCTTGTCGGACTGGCTGGCGTAGGCGTGGATCGCGTTGGACATGACCACGGTGTGCAAAATCGGCTTCATCGGCTCCGAGACCAGCGCTTGCAGCGGGTGGCTTTCCAGCGGCAAACGGATACCGGCCATGTCGGCGATCACGCTGCTGTGCCCCGCAGCGACCACGCCAATCTTTTTGCTTTTGATGACACCGCGTGTGGTCTCAATTCCCACCACCTGGTCACCCTCGCGCTGCACGCCGATGACCTCGCAGTTCTGGATGATGTCCACGCCCAAGCGATCGGCCGCGCGGGCAAAGCCCCAGGCGATGGCATCGTGGCGCGCAACACCCGCGCGCGGCTGAAACGATGCGCCCATGACCGGATAGCGCAGGCTGCTGCTGGTGTTCATGATGGGCACCATGGCCTTGATTTGCGCGGGGGTCAGCACCACGCCGTCGACGCCATTCAAGCGGTTGGCATTGACGCGGCGTTCGATGTCGCGCATGTCTTGCAGCGAGTGGCCCACGTTCATCACGCCGCGCTGGCTGAACATGGTGTTGTAGTTCAGGTCCTGCGACAGGCCTTCCCACAGTTGCAGGGCTTTTTCGTACAGATGGGTGGCGTCATCCCAGAGGTAGTTGGAGCGCACGATGGTGGTGTTGCGCGCCGTATTGCCGCCGCCCAACCAGCCGCGCTCGACCACGGCGATATTCCGCATGCCGTGTTCTTTGGCCAGGTAGTAGGCGGTGGCCAGACCGTGGCCGCCACCGCCCACGATGATGGCGTCGTAACTGGCTTTGGGCGCGGAGCTGCGCCACTGCTTCTGCCAGTTCTCGTGGTAGGACATGGCGTTGCGCGCCAGGGCGAAGATGGAAAAGTTGCTCACATCAAATCCCGTTCAAGTTCAAAACAAATAGCACCATCGCGCTCAGCACTCGATCACATTCACCGCCAAGCCACCCCGGCTGGTCTCTTTGTACTTAGTCATCATGTCGCGCCCCGTGTCACGCATGGTCTTGATCACCTGGTCCAGCGACACAAAGTGCGTGCCATCGCCGCGCATCGCCATGCGGGCGGCGTTGAGCGCCTTGACCGAGCCCATGGCGTTACGCTCAATACACGGAATCTGCACCCGCCCACCCACCGGATCGCAGGTGAGGCCCAGGTTGTGTTCCATGCCGATCTCCGCCGCGTTTTCCACCTGCGCCGGTGTGCCGCCCATCACGGCCGCCAAACCGGCTGCGGCCATCGAACAGGCCACGCCAACCTCGCCTTGGCAGCCGACTTCGGCGCCGCTGA
>CANIRI010000266.1 GCA_947469815.1 Comamonadaceae bacterium
GCGATGATGGAACCGATGACCAAACCGTCTGCCAGAATTTGCAGCATCACACCCTCCCCTCGGCGGCTTGCTTGCCGGTATGACGGCCCAGATACAAGGCCGCCACGCGCTCGTCTTGCAGCAGCTCGGCGCTGCTGCCCACGATGCGCTCACGCCCTTCCACCAGCACGGCGGCGCGGTCGGCCAGCGCCAGTGCGGACTTGACGTTTTGCTCCACCAGCAGCACGGTGATACCAGTGTCGCGCACCTCGCGCAGCTTGGCGAAAACCTGGCTCACCAACAAAGGGCTCAATCCGGCCGAGGGCTCATCCAGGATCAGCAGCTGGGGTTTGGCAATCAAGGCCCGCGCCACCGCCAGCATTTGGCGCTGACCGCCGCTGAGTTGCCCGGCCGGTAGCGCACGCTGGCGCAGCAAGTCAGGGAACATCGCATACACCGGGTCCAGCGCCGCTTGGCGCCGGGTTTTGATAATGGCAGCGGCCAGCTCCAGGTTCTCGGCCACACTCAGGTTGATGAACACGTTTTCCGTTTGCGGCACAAAAGCCAGGCCCTCAAACACCATCTGGTGCGCCGGGATGCGCGTGATGTCGCGCCCATGCAAAAACACGCGGCCCCGCGTGATCGGAACCAATCCTGCGACCGCCTTCACCAAAGAAGATTTGCCAGCGCCGTTGGGGCCCAGAATGGCCACGATCTCGCCGGGCTGAACCGTCAAATTCACCCCGCGCACGATGGGCAGTCCGGGCTCATAACCCGCCTCCAGATCATCCACACGCAAAGCCGCTTCGCTCATGCCGGGCTGCCTAGATACGCTTCAACCACACGCGGATCTTGGAGCACCGCATCCGCGCTGCCGCTGACCAGCAAGCGCCCTTGCGCCATCACCATCACCGGCTGGCACAGCGACGCGACCACATCCATGTTGTGCTCAATGATCAAAAACGTGGTGCCCTGCGCATTAAGCGCCTGCACCTTGTCCACGATCTGGTCCAAGAGCGCGGGGTTGACCCCGGCAGCGGGCTCGTCCAGCAACACCAGCTTGGGGCTGGCCACCATCACCCGCGCCAGCTCGAGCAACTTGCGCTGGCCGCCGGACAGAATCCGCGCGGGCTGCGCCTGCAAAGCCGACAAGCCCACAAAGTCCAGCCAATGGCGCGCCGCATCGCGCGTTTGGCGTTCTTGCGCCGCGACTGTGCGGGGCTGCAGCCAGTTGGTCCACAAGCGCTCGCCGATCTGGCCCAGGGGCGCGACCATCACGTTGTCGAGCACCGTCATTTCCGGAAAAGGCCGTGGGATCTGAAAGGTGCGCGCCAGACCGGCAGCAAAGACGGCGCTGGAGGCGCGGCCACCAATCGACACACCATCGAGAAGCACACTGCCCGCGTCGGCACGCATAAAACCCGTCAGGCAATTGAACAGCGTGGTTTTACCCGCGCCATTGGGGCCAATCAGCCCGCCAATGGCACCGGCCTGCAGCGCAAACGAAACATCCGCCACCACCTGGTGGCCGCCAAAGCTCTTCAACAAGCCCGCGACCTCCAGCAAAGCGGGACGCACGGACGCAGCGGCATTCACCATGGCTCAGACCGGGCTGACACCATCGGACGTAGTAGCCTCCAGCAGCGCCTCGGCCTCCATCTCGACCAGGTAGCCGTCGCCAATCAGCGCCGACACTTCGACCAGCGAATTGGCGGGGCGGATATCGCCAAAGTAGCTCCCATGTACCCGGCTCACCGCCTCGCAGTCGGCGGCGTTTTGCAGGTAAATGCGGGTGCGCACCACATCGCGCAAGGAGCCGCCCAACGCTTTGATACTGGCGCTGATTTTGTCCAGGATGTAGCTGGTTTGCACCGCCGCGTCACCCCTGCCCACCAGATGCCCGCTGCCATGCGTGGCCGTGGTGCCGGACACCAAAATCCGCTCGCCGATGCGCACCGCACGCGAGTAACCGGCAATCGGCTCCCAGTGGCTGCCGCTGTCCAAGGTCCAGCGTGCGCTGTAGCCCGGCACGGCCTTGCGCGGCCACAAGGGCGCTACTGCATCCAGGTGGTGACTCAAGTCGCCCGACGCGGTTAAAAAAGGCGGATGGCGGTATTCATCACCGCAATCGCCGGGCAAGCGCTGGGTCGAGGCGAAGGCCTGTTGCAGCGCGGCGTGGTCCTCGGCATCCAGGGCGAAGTCAAACAACTTGAGGTTGTCCGCCCGGTGCTCGGACTCGCCCAAGCGCGCACCCACAATCACAGCCGCCACCGCAGGCTGTTCCAGCACCCAGCGGGTTGCGACATTGGATATCGACACGGCGTGCTTGCGGGCAATTTTTTGCGCCGCTTGCAAAACCGTTTGCAGCGCGTCCCATCCGCCAATGGCGTGGATGAAGCGCTGGTATTTCATCTTGCTCCAGTCCGGGACTGCAGCCGGTTCGGCCGCACCCAGCCAACGTTCGCTCAAAAATCCACCGGCGAGCACGCCATAGGTGAGCAATTGCACGCCGCGCGCCTGGCACAGCGCCGACATGGCCTCGGTGCCGCGCCGGTCCAACAGCGACATGCAGACCTGGTTGCTGGCAATCGGCACACCTTCGCTGAGCACCAGGCGCATATGCGCAGTGTCAAAGTTGCACAGGCCGATGGCCCGGATCAGGCCCTCTTGCTGCAACTTGGCCAGCTCCAGCAAGGCGTCGATATAGCCGGGATGCTCAAAAGTCCACCAATGGAATTGCAAGAGGTCGATGCATGGGGTTTGCAGCCGGTCCAGTGAACGCTGCACACCTTCGCGCACCACCGCAGCGTTCATCACGCCCGGAGGTGGACACCATTTGGTGAAAGCGCGCACGCCAGGCTGCGCACCCGATGACAGCAGCGTGCCGGTGATGACTTCGGCAGAGCCGTAGTGGTCGGCCATGTCAAAGGTATCAAAGCCCTGTTGCGCGTACGCCGCCAAATCGGCCGCGCCGAGCACGGGGTCCAGCAGGGTTCCGCCCCGCTCCATGTCCGCCACTTGCCACAGGCCGGTGACGACGCGCGCAATCTCCAGGCCCGGCGCCAGCAGCGTGCGCGCGGGGCGCAGGCTGCCCGCGCGCTCGCCGACTGTCAGACTCATTTCATCTTGGCTTGGATGGCTTGCACGTCTTCCGAGGACATTTGTCCGACGGTGACCACTTCACCGTTGGCGATTTTCCAGGTGCGGAAAGGACCGGCGATATCGCCGTTCTTGTCAAACTGCACCGGACCGATAACGCCCACATAGCGCAGCGGTTTCTTCTGCTTGATCAGCTCCAGCGCACGGGCAAAACCTTCGGGGCCCGCGTGCACCACTTCGCCACCGGACGCGGTGACTTTGCGGATGCTGTCGCGAATCGCGGCGGCTTCGAACTTGCCGGCGTGGGCAATCGCCAAGCCCAAAATGGCGGCAGCGTCAAAGCCCTGTACCGCAGCCGGTGCCTGCGCATCAAAACCGCCGCTCATAGCGGGATAGGCTTTGGTGAAGTAAGCGGTGGACTCAGTGGTCGTGGTGCCCGACGAAGTGCCATACGCATTGGTCAGGTACTGCGCGCCTACGCCCTTGATGAAGTCAGGTGAGTTCATACCGTCGTTGAACAAGAACTTTTGCGGGCCACCCTGTTGCACCCAGGTGCGGATGATGGTGGTGCCGTCGCCGGGGTAGCCGACAAAGTACAGCGCAGCGGGGTCGGTTTTGAGCGCCTTGGTGACTTCGGCGTTGTACGACGATTGCTCAGGGTTGTAGGGTGTGACTTCCACAATCTTGCCGCCCAGCGC
>CANIRI010000267.1 GCA_947469815.1 Comamonadaceae bacterium
GTCCTGCTCGCTGAAGGCGTAGCGGGCCTCTTTGAGCTTTTCACCCACAAAGGGCCAATCCCAGGCTTGCGGGTCGGGCAGGGCCAAGTGCTCGGCTGCGAATGCGCGCATCTCGGCCACATCTTTGTCGGCAAAAGGGCGGGCGCGGGCAGCGAGGTCGCGCAGAAAGCCGGTGACCTCTTCGCTCGACTGCGCCATTTTGGCGGCCAGCGACACGGCGGCGAAATGCGGGTAACCCAGCAGAGCGGCTTCTTCTTGACGCAATGCCAGAATTTCTTGCACCAGCGCGCTGTTGTCTTGGGCGGCGTTGGCCGCTTGGTCGGAGGCGCGGGTGACATAGGCGCGGTACACCTGCTGGCGCAGCGCGCTGCTCTGCGCAAATTGCATGACCGGCAGGTAGCAGGGCATCTTCAGGCTCAGCTTGTAGCCCTCTGCGCCATCGGCTTGGGCCGCAGCGCGGGTCGCGTCGAGCACGTCTTGCGGAACCCCGGCGAGTTCTTCTGCGCTCACCAGAAGCGACCATTGGTCGGTGGCGTCCAGCACGTTTTCGCTGAACTTCTGGCTCAGTTCGGCTTGGCGTTCTTGAATGGCGGCAAAGCGTTCTTTGGCTGCGCCTGTGAGCTCCGCGCCGGACAGCACGAAGTTGCGCAGCGCCAAGGTACGGGCGCGTTGTTGCTCCGGACTGAGGCTGGCCGCATCAATGGCTTTGTATTGGGCATAGAGTTTTTCATCCGCGCCCAGGCGGGTCCAGAACTCGGTGACGCGGGGCAGGGCCGCGTTGTAGGCGGCGCGCAGTTCGGGCGTATCTGCCACCCCGTTCAGGTGGCTGACCGCGCCCCAGGAGCAGCCCAGGCGCTCTCCGGCCACGTCCAGCACCCGCGCAATCCCGGTCCAGTCTGCGGGAAAGCCGTTGGCGGTGACGGTTTCTAAGGCCCGTTCCGCGTCGGCCAGCAAGGCGTCGAGCGCCGGGGCTACATCGGTGGGCGTGATGCGATCAAAGGCTGGCAGGTGGGCGTGGGCGAGCAGGGGATTCATGGGTGGCGCTGTTGCGGGCTTGTGGGCTTCAGGCGGTGGTGTTCTCGGCGGATTCCAGGGTGTTGACCAGCAGCATGGTGATGGTCATGGGGCCCACGCCTCCGGGTACCGGGGTGATGTAGCCCGCCACTTGGGCAACGCCGGCATAGTCCACGTCGCCGCAGAGTTTGCCTTCATCGGTGCGGTTCATACCTACATCGAGCACCACGGCGCCGGGCTTCACCATGTCGGCGGTAAGAACATTGCGCTTGCCCACGGCCGCGACGATCACGTCGGCCTGCAGTGTCATGGCTTTGAGGTCTTTGGTGGCGCTGTGGCAGATGGTGACGGTCGCGCTTTTCTGGAGCAGCATCATGGCCATGGGTTTGCCCACGATATTGCTGCGGCCAATGACCACGGCGTGTTTGCCGCGCAAGTCATACCCAATGCTCTCCAGCATCTTCATGCAGCCGTATGGCGTGCAAGGCCAGAAGCCGGGTTGGCCCACCATCAATGCGCCGGCGCTGGCGATGTGGAATCCATCCACGTCTTTGGCCGGGCTGATGAACTCGATCACTTTGTTGGCGTCAATGTGCGCGGGCAGCGGCAGCTGCACCAGGATGCCATGGATGCTGGCGTCGTGGTTCAGCGCATCCACACGCGCGAGCAAATCGGCTTCGCTCATGGTGGCGTCGTAGCGCTCCAGCACCGAGTGCATACCGGCTTCGGTGCAGCTCTTGACCTTGTTGCGCACATAGACCTGCGAGGCCGCGTTTTCGCCCACCATGATCACTGCCAGACCGGGGGTGATGCCCTTGGCTTTGAGCGCGGTGACGCGCTGCGCAACGTCGGTGCGCAGTTGCGCCGAAAGGGCGTTGCCGTCAATGATTTTTGCTGTGGGTGTGCTCATCGTAGTTCTCCTAAAAAAGGGGTGACCGCGCTAAGGGGCGCGGCAAGTCGACAGGGAATTCAAGTGGGGGAAGAAACTGCGCCTTTTCCCGGGCTTTGGGCCAGGGCAATGCGCAGCAGGTCGGCTACGGTTTTGGCACCGAGCTTTTCCATGATGTTGGCCCGGTGGGCCTCCACCGTTTTGATGCTGATATTCAGGTCATCGGCAATTTGTTTGTTCAGCCGTCCGGCAACGATGCGCTCCAGTACCTGGGCTTCGCGCGTGGTCAGCTTGGCCAGCAGTGATTCGCGGTTCAGGGTGGTCTGGTACTCGGCAAAGTTATCGCGGGCCATGGCCAACATCTGTTCAACCAGCCGCACCAACTCTTCTTCACGGAACGGCTTTTGCACAAAATCAACCGCGCCCTTTTTCATGGTCTCTACCGCCATGGGCACGTCGCCGTGGCCGGTGATGAAGACGATGGGCAGTGGGGAGCGCAAGTCAACCAGGCGGTTTTGCAAATCGATGCCCGACATGCCGTCCATGCGGATGTCGACGATCAGGCAGGCCAGTTCGCGGGGGTCGTAACGGCTCAGGAAAGATTCGGCGGAATCAAAGCACCGCACCCGGTAGTCTTTGCCCTCGAGCAACCACTGCAAGGAGTCGCGAACGGCCTCGTCGTCGTCCACCACAAAAACGGTTCCTTTTTTAGGGATCAGGCTCATGTGTGCAACTCAGGGTTAAACGGTGGATCGGACGCGCTCGACGCCGGGTAGGGTCATGTCCAGCGGAATCCAGAAAGCGAACCGGCACCCCAGAACAGTGGAACCATTGTAGATGTTCTCCGCCTGGATACGCCCCCGGTGCGATTCGATGATGGATCGGCACAAACTCAAGCCCATGCCCATGCCGTCGGACTTGGTGGTGTAGAAAGCTTCGTAGAGCCGCTCCATCACGCCCGGTGCGATGCCGATGCCGGTGTCGCTGACAGCAAATTGCACAACGGTTTGTCCCTCTGCCTGCTGCAGGCCCACGCGCAAATCTACATTGCGTTGATGCGGTGGACGGGCCGCCGATTCGATCGACTCCGCCGCATTGCGCAGCAGGTTCAGCAGCACCTGTTGAATCAGGATCGGATCGACCCGCAGCGGGGGCAGGTTGGGCGCGATGTAATGGTTCAGGCGCACGTTGAAACGCCGGGTTTCTATTTCGGCCAACTCCACGGTTTCATCCACCATGTGGTTGACCGATGAGGCGGCCAGGTTGGGCTCGCTGCGTTTGACGAATTCGCGGATGCGCTGGATGATTTGACCGGCACGCTGCGCCTGGCGTGAGGTCTTCTCCAAGGCCACCAGCAGTTCTTCCTGGCTGATTTGCTGCGCCTTGATGCGCGAGACCATGCCCAGACAGTAGTTGTTGATGGCAGTCAGCGGTTGGTTCAATTCGTGGGCCACGCTGGAGGCCATTTCACCCATGGTGATCATGCGGCTGGCCGATTGGGCGCGTTCGGCTTGCAGGGCGGCCTGCTCTTCGGCCATGCGGCGGGCGCTGATGTCGGTGGCGATCACCATCTGCGCCAGTCGGCCGTCTACCCAGCTCAAATAGCGTGTGCGCACCTCCAGCCACTTGCCCAATGCCGGTATGAAGATTTCGGCGCTTTCGGCCTCCTGCTCGGTGACCGTGGCCACGGGAAACCCGACCAGCGAGTCCACCATGTCGCTGGATTCGTCGTTGCTGCGTCCGGGCACCACGCCGGCTTCGGCGGCCAGTTGCAAATGACCGGCAGCTTCCGCGTTGAACCATTGGCGGTAGGTTTTGTTGGCGAACAACAGTTCGTCGCTGCCCAGTGGTGCAACCGAGA
>CANIRI010000268.1 GCA_947469815.1 Comamonadaceae bacterium
CCGAGGGCTGGCGCTCGCTGGCCAGCGTGTTTCCGCATTACGACGACACGCTGTTGGTTGAGAGCGGTTTGGTGATTCTGGCAGCGCCCGAAGACGGAGGCGAGGAGAAGCGCTACGACCGCTTTCGCGACCGGGTGATGTTCCCGATCCGCAATGTCAAGGGCGAATGCATTGGCTTTGGCGCGCGCGTGCTGGGCGATGAAAAACCCAAGTATTTGAATTCGCCCGAGACACCGGTGTTCAGCAAAGGGCGTGAGTTGTACGGCCTGTTTGAGGCGCGCACGCATTTGCGCGAGGCCGGCTACGCGCTGGTGACCGAGGGCTATATGGACGTGGTGGCGCTGGCGCAGCTGGGCTTTCCTAACGCGGTCGCGACCCTGGGCACGGCGTGTACGGCGGACCATGTGCAAAAACTGTTTCGCTTTACCGACGCAGTGGTGTTCAGCTTTGATGGTGACGCGGCCGGGCGGCGCGCGGCGCACAAGGCGCTGGAGGCCGCCCTGCCCTTTGCCACCGATGTGCGCAGCGTGAAGTTTTTGTTTCTGCCGCCCGAGCACGACCCCGACAGCTACGTGCGGGCGCACGGTCGCGATGGCTTCGCGGAGATGGTGAAGCAGGCCACGCCGCTGAGCAAGTTTGTGCTGGAGTCCGCGGCGCAGGACTGCGACCTGGAAACCGCTGAAGGCCGCGCGCAGCTGGCTACCCGCGCCAAAGCGCTGTGGACGCAGCTACCCGAGGGCGCCTTGAAGATGCAGATATTTGCTGACATCGCCGCGCTGGTTCAAATCGGGCCGCGCGAATTGGCAGCGCTTTGGGGCAACGCTACGCCTGAGCGCCCGCCCGCCCGGCGTAACACGGCAGTGGCGCCGGGGGCGGGACGCTACGACGGTTTGGGCGATGCGCGCAAGCCGGCCGCTCGCAGAGGCCGCACCCAGCCGCTCAACCGCGCTGACCATGCGCTGCGCATCGCCCTGATGTGCGCCCATTTGTGGGAGCGGCTCTCGCCCGAGGACCACAGCGCGCTGTGCCAGTTGCCCGGTTCGCACGGGGCCTGCTTCAGCTGGCTGGAAGCGCAAATCCATGAAGATGGGCCCATGACCTGGAACGCGCTGCGCGAGCGGATGCTGGAAGAAGCGCCGGAGCTGTTCGCCACCACGCAGATGGTGATGGCCGAGGCGCTGCCACCAGCGGGTGACGGCAGCGAAGAATTCAAGGAGTTGCGCAACCTGCTCAATGACCTGGAAATCGACCGTATCAAGGCGCTGCAAAAGACCATCAGCGCGGGGCAAACGCTGGGCCCTCAGGCCTTGCAAACCTACAAAACCCTGGACCTGCGGCTCAAAGAACTCCAGCGCCTGCGCACTGAGGCTATACTCTGACCCTCTTTTTCGGCAAGAGCGACAGCAGCACCTCCGGACCTGGCCCCGCGTGACACCGATCACACCGGCCGCATCACCGCAAGGACTGCATACCAAATGTTCGCCCGTCTACTTGCCTGCAGACTTCTCCTGATACCGATAACTTCGTTGCGCACAGATGCGGCACCCCGGTGCTTTGTGCGATTGTGTTGACCGATTGTTTTGAGTTTGAACCATGCCCACTGCAAAATCAGCCAAGCCTGCCGCCAAAAAACCCGCAGCGAAACCGCCGGTAAAAGCCGCGCCCAAAGTCGCACCGAAAACCGCATCCAAAGCCGCCCCAAAGAAAGCTGCCCCGCCGGCGCCCAAGGTGATTGCCAAAAAACCCGCCAAACCCGCGCCCAAAGTGGCTGCAAAGACTCCAGCCAAACCACCCGTGAAACCGGCAACCAAGGCAGCACCCGCAAAAGCGGCTAAGGTATCGGCAAAGGCCGTCAAAAAAATCGTACCTAAAAAAATCGTACCTGTTCCCAAGAAAGCCCCCTCAGTGCCCCTGACCCCTCCGAAAAAAACCGCAGCCCTTGCGGTAAAAACAGCAGCCAAACCCGTCTCTAAACCGGCCCCTGCGCCTGCCAAGGCAGCCGTCAAACCCGTAGCCAAGCCGGTGGCAAAAGTCGCCGCGCCTGCTGCTAAAGCCCCCGCCGCAAAAGCACTTGCATCCAAGCCCAAGGCAGCGGCCAAAGGCAAGGACAAGGCCAAACCCGGTCTGGGCTTGGATGAATTGATTGACATTGAAGACGAACTCGAGGGCGAGCCGATCCCGGTCGCACCGGGCGAGAAGGTCAAACCGCTGCGTATGAAGATCAGCAAGGCCAAGGAACGGGCTTTGATGAAAGAGTTCGGTCTGGATGAAACCATCCTCTCCGAAGAAGACCTGGCCAAACGCCGCCAGCGGCTGAAGGCGCTGATCAAACTGGGTAAGACGCGCGGCTACTTGACGCACGTGGAAATCTCCGACCACTTGCCTGACAAGTTGGTTGACGCTGAGACCATGGAAGCGGTGATCACCACCTTGAACGATCTGGGTGTGGCCGTATACGAGACCACGCCGGACGCCGAAGCCTTGATCATCACCGACAACGCCCCCAGCGGCACCAGTGAAGAGGAAGCCGAAGAAGCCGCCGAAGCTGCCCTGTCCACCGTGGACAGCGAATTCGGCCGCACCACCGATCCGGTGCGCATGTACATGCGCGAAATGGGCACGGTAGAACTGCTGACCCGGGAAGGCGAGATCGAGATTGCCAAGCGCATTGAAGGCGGCTTGATGGCGATGATGGAAGCCATCTCGGCATCCCCCGCGACGATTGCCAAAATTTTGGAGCTGGGCGAAGAAATCCGCGACGGCAAAACCGTGATCAGCCAGATCGTCGACGGTTTTTCCAACCCCAACGAGGCTGACGACTATGTGGCCGAAGAGGACTTTGACGAGTTTGATGCGGCCGATGACGACGACGGCAAAGGTGGCTCCAAGGCCTTGACGAAAAAGCTGGAAGAACTCAAGGCCGAAGCATTGCGCCGATTCGACCTGCTGCGCACGCAGTTTGAAAAAGTGCACAAGGTCTACGACAAGGAAGGTTACGGAACCCCGAGCTTCGTCAAATCCCAGCGCGCGCTCAGCGAGCACCTGATGACGATCCGCTTTACCGCCAAGGCGATTGAGAAGCTGTGCGATATGGTGCGCGGCCAGGTCGACGATGTGCGCAAGAAAGAGCGCGAACTGCGCCGGATTCTGGTGGACAAGTGCGGCTACAGCCAAGAGAACTTCATCGCCGAATTCAGCGGCCGCGACAAACACAACCAGCCCGCGCCCAGCAATTTGCTCAACCTGAAATGGATTGAAAAACAAGCCGCAGCCGGTAAGCCCTGGAGCGCGGTCATGGCGCGCAACATCCCACCGGTGCAGGAAATCCAGCAACGCCTGGCTGACCTGCAGGCACAGGTGGTCGTGCCTCTGGACCAGCTCAAAGACATCAATAAGCGCATGAACCAAGGCGAGGCGTCCAGCCGCGCTGCCAAGAAAGAGATGATCGAGGCCAACTTGCGCCTGGTGATCTCGATCGCCAAGAAATACACCAACCGCGGCCTGCAGTTCCTGGACCTGATCCAGGAAGGCAATATCGGTTTGATGAAAGCGGTGGACAAGTTCGAATACCGCCGGGGTTACAAGTTCTCGACCTATGCGACCTGGTGGATCCGCCAGGCGATTACCCGCTCGATCGCCGACCAGGCGCGCACGATCCGGATTCCAGTGCACATGATCGAAACCATCAACAAGATGAACCGTATCAGCCGCCAACACTTGCAAGAGTTTGGTTTCGAGCCTGATGCCA
>CANIRI010000269.1 GCA_947469815.1 Comamonadaceae bacterium
ATGTCCCACGCGGTGCGGTAGGCCGAGTAGCTTTCGCGCAGGTGTGAACCTGCCGCCCGTGCGCTGGCTTCCAGCCGTTGCGCAGCAGCCAGGGTGCGCGCGTTCATGGCGGCGCGCCGCTGGTCACCGGCATCGAAGAGTGGCACCCGCACATTGAGCTGGTAACCGGTCCGCGCGGTGGCGGTCGCTGCCGCGTTGTCGAACACCGTGTCGGCGCGCAAGCCCAGCTCCACATCGCCCAGGCTGTGGATGTTTTCCAAGCCTTGCGCCGCTGCTTGTGCCTGCAGCGCGGCTTGCGCCAGGCGGATGTCCAAGCGTCCGTCCGTGGCACTTCGGGCAGCGGCTTGTGGCGTGATGGTTTGCTGGGGTAGGTCGGGAAGACGCGCGGGCAATTGCAGCGCTGCCGCCTGCCCATCGCGCAGGCCTAGCACCCGCACCAGCGCCTCGCGCGCAACCCTGTCAGCGTGCTGCGCGTTCGCCCTTTGGGTTGTGGCATCGGCATAAAAAGCGTGTTGCCGTGCCCTTTGCAGCCGGGTGAAATTGCCTACAGCCTGCATGCGCTTGGCCAGCTCGGCGCTGGCGTTGGCGCTCTCCTGCACCTGGATGGCATAGGCCAGATTTTGCTGGGCTGCCACCGCGCGCACCCAGGCCTGCCGCACCTGCGTGACCTGCGCAACCACGCTGGCTGCCAGCAGCAGCTCCTGCCGCGCCAGCTCCGCGTCAGCGGCTTTACGGCGTTGGGGCAGGGTCAGCACATCCAACAAGCCAAAGGAAATGCTGCGACCGATTTCCAATTCGCTGCCGTACACCAGCCGCTCCAAACTGACAACCGGGTTGGCGATGCGCCCACCCTGCGCGGCCTGTGCGGCATCCGCCGCATGTTGGGCCAGCAAGGCCTGCAGCGCAGGGCTGTTGACCAGGGCCAGGCGCACCGCGTTATCGCGCGTCAGCGGCTGGGTCAGAAGCTCAGCTGTTGTGCGCTCCATCGCCGCTTTCTGCGCCTCGCTGCGCACCAGCGCCAACTCGCCCTGCGTGAACGCATTGGCCTGCTGGTTGGCGCGCGCCAGCGACTGGTCAAAGTTCACGCTGCTGCAGGCAGCCAGTGAGAGCAAACAGCACACGGCTGTGATCCGTGCCACAGGCCGCAGGGCATGTGGGGTGTGTCGCGCTGTGCTCATGGTTTTGGTGCACCAGTCGGGCTTGTGGAGGGCTGCGGAGCCGGCGTGGTGGCAGCTGCATTGGCTGCGGCCGCCTCTTTGGCATAGGCCCGCCATCCGCCCACGTCGCGCACCGTGTCATTCGCTGCGCGCCAGGGCGTCATCTGCGGCTCAGTCATGGCCTGGTAGCCCTCAAAAACCGAGTGATAGACGGGCTCTTGCACGGGGGGCAGCACCACAGCCTGTGCTTGCGCGTAACTGTGAAAGTGCGGGCTTAAACAAGCCAGTGCGATGAGCCTTCGCAGCAACCGCAAGTCAGCGTTCAGAGTGAAAAATCTGGTCATACCATCCTCGAAAACCGGAATACCCCAAAGCCTTTTTGCGTACGCTATGAGCGCACACAAAGGGCAAATTTCTTGGGAAAAGCTGCGCGCCGATTGCGCGCAGGGCCGCTAGCTGCGGCTGCTTCGCGGTGGCGGGTCCGCGATGGGAGGGGTGTGGCTGCTGAGTGATGGGGGCTGGAAGGCCACCCATGCCGATGGAGGTGGCTCGGCCGTAAAAGATGCCGTGTTGGCCGTCGCCAGCGCTGCGGTGCAACAGCTGGCGCCGCTGTTACAGCCGTGCTGGGCGGCGTGGTGATCGGTGTCCGACTCTTGCGCGGTCACCGTATCGGCTAATGGTTCGGGGTGGTGGTTTGCGTGTTCGTGAGGGATACCCGCAGTGTGTTCGGCTGGCGCGGTGACCGCGGCGCGCGCCGGGTCTGATAAATCGCAACAGCTGCGCCAGGCCGACGCAATGCCCTGCACCGGCAGGCTAAGTGCCAACAGCAGGGTGATCAGCAAGCGAAACAGCGGGCGCATGGGAAGAATGTAGCACGGGGCCTAGCACCTGCCCTTGCACCAGGGTATGCGCCACCGCCCGGTCGTCACCCAGCACGATCAGGGCAAACAGCAATTCGTCCAGGCTCCCGGCCTGTGCAGTGCGGCGTGCCAGCAGCGGCGTAGCGCGGGGGTTGATGGCGATGAAATCGGCCTCGCAGCCGGGCAGCAAATTGCCCACCACGCCGCCCAAACCCAGGGCCTGCGCCGCGCCCGCCGTGTGTTGCCACCACAGCGCAGCGGGCGCAATGCTGATGCCGGCCTTGGCCTGGCCTTCGCGGCCCACGTAGTAGGCAGCCAGCATGGTTTGGAAGGGCGAGAAGCTGGTGCCACCACCCACGTCGCTGGCCAAGCCGTAGCGCATGTGTGCCTGGTCGGCGGCGGCAAAGTCAAAGTAACCGCTGCCGAGAAACAGATTGCTGGTGGGGCAGACCGCGGCTGCAGCGCCGCGCTCGCGCATCAGGGCGCGGTCATTGGCGTCAAAGTGGATGCAGTGGGCGTAGACGGCGCGCTCACGCAGCAGCCCGCAGTCCTCGTAAACGCCGAGATAACTGCTGGCCTGCGGAAAGAGCTCGTGCACCCAGCGGATTTCGTCCAGGTTTTCGGAGACATGGGATTGCACCCAGACGTCCGGGTAGGCGGCGGCAATCTCGCCTGCGCCGCGCAGTTGTGCCTCGGAGCAGGTGGGTGCGAAGCGCGGCGTGATGGCGTAGCCCAGGCGGTCCACGCCGTGCCAGCGGCGCAACAGGTCTTCGGTATCGCGCAGGCTTTGTTCGGTCTCATCGCGCACGCCGTCGGGACTGTGGCGGTCTTGCAAAACCTTGCCGGTGATCAGGCGCATGCGGCGCTCCTGGGCGGCCTGCATCAGCGCGGTGACCGATGCCGGGTGCGAGGTGGCAAAGGCCAGCGTCGTGGTCACGCCGTTGCGCAGCAACTCGGTCAGAAAAAAGTCAGCCGCAGCCTGCGCGTGCGCGGGGTCGGCAAAGCGGGCTTCTTCGACAAAGGTGTAGCGCGTGAGCCAGGGCAGCAAGCCCTCGGCGGGCGAGCCGATGACATCGGTTTGCGGGTAATGGATGTGCATGTCCACAAAGCCCGGCGCTAGCAGCAGATCGGGCCAGTGCGTGGGCGTCAAGTGGCCAAAGCGCGCGGCCAGGTCCTGGTGCGCACCGACCGCCAAAATCCGCTCGATGCCATCCGCGCCGGTGTGGGTGACCAGCAAGCCGTCGGCCACGTAGCGCGGCTGCTGCGCTTCGTCAAACCACAGAATAGCGGCGCGCCAGGCTTTCTCGCCTGCGCTGCTTTTTGCGTTCATTGCAGGGCTGCCAGCACGCGCTGCGGCGTGGCGGGTGCGCTGAGTTGCACCGGCTGCGTGCTGTCGCCCGTGCGGCTGCGCGCGTGCGCTACCGCATCGCGCAGCGCCTCCAATACGCTGAGCGCCAGCATGAAAGGCGGCTCGCCCACGGCTTTGCTGCCGCCCACGTTGTCCTCGCGGTTGGGTTCGTGCCACAGGCTGATCTGGAAATGCGCCGGCGTGTCGCCGATGGTCGGAATTTTGTAGGTGCTGGGCGCGTGGGTGCGCAACCGGCCTTGCGCGTCCCAGACCAGTTCTTCGGTGGTCAGCCAGCCCATACCCTGGATAAAGCCGCCCTCGATCTGGCCGATGTCAATCGCGCGGTGCAG
>CANIRI010000270.1 GCA_947469815.1 Comamonadaceae bacterium
GGCGGTGAAATCATGGCCAGCGGGTAGGTGCTGCCGGGCGCGGGGCGCTCGTAATTGGGCAGGTAGTCGGGCAGCGGGTCGTGGCCGGCGGCGGCCAGGCGCGGGCTGCTGAATTCGCATTTGCCCGAGGGCGTGGGGAAACCGCCCTGCGCAAACGGCGCATCCGGCCAGGGCAGGTGCACAAAACCGTCGCGCAACAGCGCGTCGAAGTCCACGCTGTCGCCGTAGGTCTGGCGGCACAGGCTGAGGTCGTCATCGGTAAAGCAGGGCTCGGTGAAGCCCATGCGCGCGGCCAACAGCCGGAAGATCTCGGTATTGGTTTTGGCCTGCCCTAGTGGCGCGATGCTGGGGCGGTTGAGCAGCACATCGGTGTGGCCGTAGCTGTTGTGGATGTCCCAGTGCTCCAACTGCGTGGTGGCGGGCAACAGGTAATCGGCGTAGTCGGCGGTGTCGGTCTGAAAGTGCTCCAGCACCACGGTAAACAGGTCTTCTCGGGCAAAGCCCTGCGCCACTTTGCTGGAGTCCGGTGCAATCGCCAAAGGGTTGCAGTTGTAGACCACGATCGCATCGATGCGCGGGCCGAACTCCGGGCTGGCAGGGCGCAGCAAGTCGTCGCCGATGGTGTTCATATTGATCAGCCGCTCTTGGGCGTTGGGGCTGAGGTCGGGGCGCTCCAGCAGGGCGTCGTTGCTGCTGTGGACACCCGAGCTGCTGAGCAAAAGCCCGCCTGCAGCATGCCGCCATGCGCCGACCAGCGCGGGCAGGCAGCACACCGCGCGCACCGCGTTGGCCGCGCCGCGCACGCGCTGCATGCCGTAGTTCAGCCGGATCGCCACCGGCTGCCCGGCGCGGGCGGTCTCGCCGTAGGCCCGCGCCAGCGCGGTGATCTGCGCCGCCTCAATGCCGCAGACTGCCGCAGCGCGCTCCAGCGGCCACTCCAGGGCGCGCACGCGCAAGTCTTCCCAGCCCAGGGTGTGCGCGCGCAGGTAGTCGTGGTCCAGCCAGTCGTGGGTGATGAGCTGCTGCATCAAGGCCAGCGCCAGCGCTGCGTCGGTGCCGGGCAGCAGGGCGATGTGTTCATGGCATTTATCGGCGGTCTCGGTGCGCCGCGGGTCTATGCACACCAGCCGCGCGCCGCGCCGCTTCGCCTCTTGGGCGTAGCGCCAAAAATGCAGGTTGCTGCCAATCGAATTGCTGCCCCAGATCAGGATCAGCCGCGAATCGACAAAATTTTCCACCCGCATGCCGACCTTACCGCCCAAGGTGTAGACCAAGCCCTGTCCGCCTGCCGTGGAGCACACCGTGCGCTCCAGCTGCGAAGCGCCCAGGCGGTTGAAAAAGCGCATGGCCATAGCCTCGCCTTGCACATAGCCCATGGTGCCCGCGTAGCTGTAGGGCAGCACGGCTTGCTGCAGACCGCGTGCGGCCAGGTCGCCCAGGCGCGCGGCGATGTCGTTCAGCGCCACGTCCCAGCTCACCGGCTCAAACTGGCCCGCGCCTTTGGGGCCGACACGGCGCATGGGTTGCAAGATCCGGTCGGGGTGGTAGGTGCGTTCGGGGTAGCGGGCCACTTTGGCGCACAGCGCGCCGCCGGTTTGCGGGTGCGCCGGGTTGCCGTGGACCTTGATGGCTACGCCATCGCGCACCGTTGTGACCATAGAGCAGGTGTCGGGACAGTCGTGCGGGCAAGCGCCGATGACTTCGTGGCTTGCGGGTTCCGTGGCAGTGGTCATGGCGACGGCTTCGGTGGTGAATCAGGCGGGGGCCAGCGCGTACTTGTCGCGGGCGATGCGCAGAAGGCCGTCAAAAATCAGGTTGTCGACCAGTTCAAAGGGGTGGGTGATGCTGGGGGCCATCTTCCAGGCTGCGCCGCCCGTCATCAGGCACAGCGGCTCGGAGCCGCAGCGCGCCTGCGTATGCTGGACCATGCGTTCAATCGCACCTGCAATCGCGAAGGTGCCGCCACTGGTCAGGGCGTCGCTGGTGTTGGTGGGAAAGCTGCGCACTTCGCCGGTCGGCACGTGCAGGCCAGCGGTGCCGGATTCCAGCGCGCGCAGCATGATGCCGTGGCCGGGCAGGATCAGGCCACCTAAAAAATGTCCTTCGCTGTCCAGAACGTCCACAGTGACCGCCGTTCCGACCATCACCACCACCAGCGGGCGCGCCGGTCCGGCGGTACGCATGCGGTGGTAGGCCCCGATCATGGCGACCCAGCGGTCCGCGCCCAGGCGGCTGGGGTGGTCGTAGCCGTTGCGGATGCCGGCCTCGGCCTCGGTGGGCACGATCCACTGCGCTGAGGCGTCCCACATCTCCATCTGGTCCTGCACCCGGCGGCGCACCGCGTCCCCGGCGACCACGCAGCCCAGCACATGCGCCGGGGCGCTGATTTGGCTCCAGGCGCCGTCGGCCAGTTTGTCGATGTTGGGCAAAAACTCCGCGCCTTGCGCCAGCAGCGTAGCGCCGGGCGTGGCGGCAGCGTAATGCGCCCATTTCAAACGGGTGTTGCCGATGTCCAGGGCGAGAAAAATCATGCGGTGCGAGTAGTTTGCTGCATTATCACCAGCCGCCTGACTATGGGATGCGCTAAAGTGCGACCTCGGTTGACGTTTACGTCAACGTCAATCAGTTCCAAGCCCCAGCGCCGCGCCCTGTTTTGCCCGCGCCTTGCGCTGCCCACCGTGATACCGCCACCAGAAGCCTGACCATGACCGATTTGTCCGCCGAATTCAAAGCCCTCGCCGACTACCGCCCCCGCAACAAGGTGCGTTTTGTGACGGCGGCCAGCCTGTTTGACGGGCATGACGCCGCCATCAACATCATGCGCCGCATCTTGCAAAGCATGGGTGTGGAGGTGATCCATCTGGGCCACAACCGGTCGGTGGACGAAGTGGTCAGCGCCGCCTTGCAGGAAGACGCGCAGGGCATTGCGCTGAGTTCCTACCAGGGTGGGCATGTGGAGTATTTCAAGTACATGATGGATTTGCTGCGCGCGCGCGGCGGCGAGCAGATCCAGGTGTTTGGCGGCGGCGGCGGAGTGATCGTGCCCGGAGAAATTGCCGAATTGCAGGCCTATGGCGTAAGCCGCATCTTCAGCCCCGAGGACGGGCAGCGCATGGGCTTGGCCGGGATGATTGGCGAGATGGGGATGCGCTGCGACCGCGATATCAGCGGCCATGCGCCGCAAAGCCTGGATGCGATCCGTGGCCACAGCGAAGCGGCCTGGCGCGCGCTGGCCCAATTGATTACGGCGCTCGAAAACCGCCAGGGTTCGGGCGAAAGCCAGAGCGGCGCCGTGGATGCCAGCATGTTGAAGGCGCTGCGTGAGGGCGCCGCAGCTGTGAAAGTGCCGGTGCTGGGCGTGACCGGAACCGGCGGCGCGGGCAAGTCGTCGCTGACGGATGAGCTGATCCGCCGTATCCGCCTCGACCAGGGCGACGCTTTGCGCGTGGCGCTGATTTCCATTGACCCGTCACGGCGCAAGAGCGGTGGCGCTTTGCTGGGTGACCGCATCCGCATGAACGCGATTGGCCCCTGGGCCAGCGGCGCGGGTGCGCAGCGGGTCTATATGCGCAGCTTGGCCACGCGCGAGTTCGGCTCCGAGATCAGCGCGGCGCTGCCCGACGTGATCGCCGCGTGCAAGGTGGCCGGCTTTGATTTGGTGATCGTCGAGAC
>CANIRI010000271.1 GCA_947469815.1 Comamonadaceae bacterium
AGATCCTGAATGCACACAAGCCGTCCGAGGCCGAAAATCCATGATTTATATCATCGACCTCATCTATCAAAATAATAGCAAATAAATATTTGATCTATAGATTGAAGTCGCCTAAGGTACCACTACAGCCCAGCCTAGAAATACATACTTTGAACAACATACCTACTCACATGGATCAGCCACTCACCCCGGTTGTCATCATCACTGGCTTCCTAGGCAGCGGAAAAACCACCTTTCTCAACTGGTTGCTGACCCAACCCGAAGCGGGGACCATGGCGGTCATCGTCAATGAATTTGGTGAGATCGGTTTGGACCATTTGCTGATCGCCACGCCGGTAGAGAACATCATGCTCATTGAAGGCGGTTGCTTGTGCTGCGAGGTCCGAGGCGATCTGGTGCAGACCTTAGGCGACTTGTGGGATCGCCGGGCCCGGGGCGAAATTCAAGGCTTTGATCAGGTTGCCATTGAAACTACCGGCTTGTCCAACCCGGTGCCGCTGATACAGACGGTACTGTGTGACGAGTCGGTACGGGACCGTTACACCATGAACAAAGTCATCACGCTCGTAGACGCCGTCAACAGCGCCGACCAAATGAAAACCTATGCAGATGCGGTACGCCAAGTCGCGGTAGCCGATCTCTTGCTGGTGAGCAAGCGCGATTTGGTGGAGTCGGGTCATACACCCGTAGACGCTTTTCTTTCGACCGCCAACCCTGGTGCGCACCGCACAGATGTACACAACGGAAAACCGGTCGCACTGCAGGCCTGCGATGTCCTGGCCCGCGATACCCAACGCACCCGCGAAGATTTTTTGCAGTGGCTCTTGGCAGGCGAACTGCAGACGCGCGCGGCCTCTCGATCGGCGGGCATCCCCCAGCACAGCCTCACTGGAAATACCGAAACCCCGTCGAATTCGGCCTCCAAAGCCTTGGGCATCGAAACGTTTTCCGTGCGCCGCGCGGGGGAAATCTCGGCCACCAGCATGGTGGTTTGGCTCAACATGTTGGCCTCCATGAAAGGCGAAAACCTGTTGCGCATGAAAGCGATTTTGAATATTGAGGGCAAACCCGTGGCCATCCACGCGGCGCAGACCATCGTGCACCAACCTACAGAACTCAGCGATTGGCCTGATGACTGCCGGGACTCACGCTTTGTGGTGATTTCGCAGGGTTCCATCCGACGGGATTTTGAAAACTCACTCGGGCATCTTGACGATTTTGCACCGCGCCCAGCGGTATTCGGCGCTATCGATCCGATTGCGTACCAACGCTTTCTGGGCTTGGCCCAAGCCTTCAGCGGAAACGCTGGCACCCCATCAACGACTTCTTTGGAGACTATATGAACACGACTTACCAAAAATTTGAACAACCGGAGCCACCCGGGCCGGTGCGGTACATCAAGGGCGCGCGCCTGATCGATGTGGTGGGCGAACGCGTGATTCAAGATGCCGTGGTGCATGTCAGCGGGCGCAAGATCAGCGCCGTCGGAACAGCCCAGGAGGTTCGGATTCCTGAGGGCGCGGACGTGATTGACTGCGGTGGCTTGACCCTGATGCCCGGCTTGATTGACTGCCATCTGCATACGATGATGTTCAATTGCCTCACATTCCACAACTACCGGGTGGCGCAGTGGGAAATCACCCCCGAGTTGCAGCAGATGTACGGGCTTTTCCATGCGCAGCTCTGCTTTGACATGGGCTTTACCACCTTGCGGGATCTCGGCTTGGCGTCGAGCCGGGGTTTGCTGACCGGTCACCTGTGCGCCATACGCGATGCCATCAATGCTGGCGTCGTTGAAGGGCCGCGCATGTTGATTGGCGGCTTTACATCTATCACGGGCTCACACCTCGACCTCATCAATCCCCGCGCGATGCAGCGGTTTGGCTTTCAGACCGCCGACGGCCCCTGGGAACTGCGCAAGTTGGCTCGCCAAAACCTGCTGGCTGGGTGTGACGTGGTGAAGACCTGTGCCACCGGCGGCGGCGGCACTGACAAAGAGGAGCCCGATATCCGCAACATGACGCAGGAAGAGATTGATGCAATCGTTGACGAGGCACATGCCTTCCACAAAATTGCGGCAGTTCACTGCTTCACCCCGAATGGTCAAAACATGGCGCTCAAAGCAGGTGCCGACACCATTGAGCACATGGTGTTCTCAGACCAGGAAACCACCGACAAAATCGCCGGATCCAACGTGTACATGACGCCCACGCTGCTGCACCGCACGGATCACGCAATCGAAATGCGCCGCTTGCAAGGTACCAGCATGTTCGTGATCAACAAGATGAAGTCCTTGCAGTCCAGCTGCTTCGAAACTTTCCAACGCATGCACAAAACCGGCGTAAAAATCGCCATGGGGACAGACTTGGGTTTTGACCCTGAAATGGGAACCAATGCCAAGGAATTGGGCATTTATGTTGAGCTGGGCATGTCGCACATGGAAGCAATCCAGTCGGCCACCATCAACGGAGCCCGTGCGATCAAGATGGACAAATCTATCGGTAGCCTGGAGGTCGGTAAGTTTGCTGACATCATTGCCGTAGATGGGGACCCCATGACCCATATGGCCTGCCTGCAGGAGAAAAAAAACATCCAACTGGTGATGAAAGAAGGACGCGTATTTGCGGATCGCCGTCCCGGACATAACACCAAGAGCGTTGTATCTGTGAGCCCCGGCGACTGGAAAAAGATCGACTACCTGTAACACCGATAGACGATCGGAGCTCCGCTATGGGCGCCAAACCAGAGGAACAAGCCGTGGTGGTCACCGGAGCGAGCTCCGGCATCGGTGCGGCCATTGCATGCCACCTTGCGGAGCAGGGCCACCGCGTCATAACCGTGCAACGCCGAGCGCCTGATTTTTTGGGTCCACGCGGTGCGGGATCCGTGGAATTCATGGAGGCTGACCTCACCAACGCGCGAGACTTGTCAGACCTCAGCGGGGCGCTAAGCCAACGGTTTGAGGTGGGCTATCTGGTGAACAACGCGGGGGTCAATCGCCCTGGCAGCATCGCCACGGTGACAGATGCTGACCTTGATGCGGTGTGGCAGCTCAACGTGAAGGCTCCGATTGCCTTGATTCAAGCGGTACTGCCCGGTATGCGGGAACGGCGTTTCGGTCGGATCGTAAATGTTTCATCGCGGGCGATTTTGGGGAAGACCGAGCGGATTGCCTACGTGTCATCAAAGGGAGGGTTAGCCGCCCTGACCCGCAGTCTGTGCTTGGAAGTTGCTGGCGATGGGATCACCGTCAACACGGTAGCGCCTGGGCCCGTTGGCACCGCCTTGTTTGACAACGGACACCCCTTGGGCAGTGAAAAAAGAGCAAAAGTGATCGCCAGCGTTCCGGTCAAGCGGATTGGCACGCCGCTGGATGTCGCCAGGTCGGTCGCTTTTTTCCTCAGCCCCGACAGCGGATTCATTACCGGACAGACTTTGTTTGTCTGTGGGGGCGTCAGCGTCAGCGGTTCAGGCGGCGTCTGACATGGTCAGGCTTGGAATAATAGGCTTGGGGAAATGGGGGCAGGTGTTAGCCCGCGCAGCCCAGCAGTCTTCCCGTTTTTGCATCAGCAAAGGGTTCAGTCGCTCCGCAGCCACACGGGCTGCGTTTGAATCCGATTACGGCATCGTGTGCCCGGACGAGGTCCAAACCATCCTCGCAGATC